>JAGCZE010000125.1 GCA_017960415.1 Lachnospiraceae bacterium | reverse complement strand
TCAACGCCATACAGTTTCCTAAGTTTGTCGGATTCTTAAACCACATCAACCTGATAACAGCCGATGATACCTTCATGAAATTCGTATTGCCGAATACGGTCAAATACGCATTGATAGTCGGTGTCGGAGGATATATACTTTCGTTTCTGCTGGCATGGGCGCTTGCGAACCTGCCGAAGGGTTTAAGAACGGTATTTGCGCTGATCCTGTATTCGCCCAGCATGACCACCGGTGTCGCCATGGCAGTGCTCTGGAAGATCATGTTCACAGGCGATCAGACAGGTTATATCAACAGCTGGCTCATGAGCATCGGAGCGATCGATGAACCGATCATCTGGCTCGTCAATGCAAATTACCTGCTTCCGATCGTTATCATCATCGGTCTGTGGTCCAGCATGGGCGTCGGCTTCCTGTCGATCCTTGCAGGTTTGCTGAATGTGGATGAATCGCTGTATGAAGCGGCCGCCATTGACGGAGTGAAGAACCGCTTCCAGGAAATGATCTACGTCACGATCCCGAGCATGAAGCCTCAGATGCTGTTTGCGGCAGTAATGCAGATCGTCGGAGCTTTCCAGAACGGTACGATCTCAACCTTGCTTGCCGGAAATCCTACACCGGGCTACGCAGCCCAGCTGATAGTCAACCACGTAGAGGACTACGGCTTTATCAGATATGAAATGGGTTATGCGGCGGCAGTATCGGTAGTATTGCTGCTGATCGTACAGATATTCTCGAAGCTTTCAAACAGGCTGTTCGGCGAGAAAGATTAAAGAAACAATTGTTTTTGGCTTCCCTTGAATTTCGGCAGAAATCCATGAAACGGACCGTGCCGGTTCTGTGTGAGGAAAGCCTGACTGATGAGGAGTTATTTATGGCTGCATACAAAGGTCATCAGATGAATCCGGATAAGTTCGAAAAAAGCCAGATCAAGATCATAATTCTCGTCCTTCCTCTGGTCATTATCACGGCTATTCCGATTATTTTCATATTCTTCCACGCGTTCAAGCCCATGGAGGAGCTGTTCGCGTTTCCCCCGAAGTTTATCACGACGAATCCTACGCTTGATAACTTCCGTAAGCTGATGAAGGCCTCCCGCAGTGCGGGTATCCCCATCAGCAAATACGTATTCAACAGTATCTTCATTACTGTGGTCGTAGTATTCGGCTCCCTGCTGTTTTCGACCATGGCCGCGTATTCGCTCTCGAAGCTGCGCTACAAGGGCAGGCTTACGATGATGAAGATCAATCAGATAGCGCTGATGTTTGTATCCTGTGCGGTCATGATACCGAGATACCTGATAGTCAACAAACTCGGCCTTATAGATACCTTCTTCGCACAGATACTGCCGCTTATGGCACTTCCCGTAGGTCTGTTCCTGGTCAAGCAGTTCGTTGATCAGGTACCGGACTCGCTTATCGAGGCCGCATATATGGACGGCGCGAAAGAATGGACGATCTACTTGAAGGTCATCCTTCCGCTGATCAAGCCGGCGATAGCAACAGCAGCGATCCTTGTGTTCCAGCAGGTTTGGACGAATCTGGAAGCCTCCAATTATTATGTAAATGATGAATCGCTGAAGTCACTTGCCTTTTACATGAACACACTGGCCAGCGGTTCGACATCGAATACGGTGGCCGGACAGGGAATTTCGGCAGCAGCTTCCCTGATCATGTTCCTGCCGAACCTGATACTTTTCTGTATCCTGCAGAGACAGGTAATGAACACGATGGCATATTCGGGAATTAAGTAAGTAAGTCCGTAACTTGTCGGCCGGAAGGCTGACGGATGAGGTTTAGAAATGAGAAGAAAACTGCAATCTTTAAAGCTTTTTATGCTTGCTTTTCTGATGCTTGTCACAGGCATTGCTCCTGTAGCGGCATACGCCGACGCGCCCTACAAGACCTATACGGTTGACGGATACGGTTCGGTGGCTGCCACACAGACAGCTTATCTGCCTTATGCGACAGTCACAAAGATAGGCGAGGAAACGCTGGTTGCTCCGACCGATTTTACGCTGATGGATGACGGCAGCCTGTATATCCTTGACAGCGGCAATAAACGTGTTGTTGTCTCCGACAATGAGTACGCTCTGCAGAGAACTTTCGGTGAAGGAATACTGCAGGGACCCCGCGGAATGTTTGTAGCGGAAGACAAAACCTGCTACATCGCGGATCGCGATGCAAAAACGATCTGGGTTTTCAATGCAGAAGGAGAGCTCATCAACAGCTATACAAAGCCTGCCGAGGCAATGTACGGCGAAGGGCAGGATTTTAAGCCGCTGAAGATAGTAGTCAATTCCTCGGGAACAATGTATATCATCTGCGAGTCCAACACCAACGGCATCGTGGAGATCAGTCCCGTAGAGAACGGCACATTTTTAGGATATTTCGGAACAAACAGTACCGACACCTCGATCTGGAGGATCATCTGGAGAGCGGTCTTAACAGATGCACAGAGGGCGAAGATGCAGAGCAATATTCCTGCAACTCCCGATAATATGGCAATCGATGAAAAGGGCATTATTTACACCGTAACCCGCGGCGAGAAGCAGGAATCCTTAAAACGTCTGAATATCGCGGGCGTGAACATGATCGAGCCTGAATCCTACGAAGATCTGCCCGCCGCTGTTGCTGTCGGCAATCATGACAATGTGTTCGTAGTTTCGCAGGAAGGTTATATTTACGAATACAGTAATGAAGGCAATCTGCTCTTCGTATTCGGCGGATCCGACGACGGTGACAACCGCATAGGTCTTTCCACCAAGGTTGAAGCCATCAAGGTCGGAAAGGATGACAAGATATATGTCTTAGACTCCGACAAGGCCCAGATCCAGATATACGAGACCACGGAGTTTGTTGATTATCTGCATGACGCGCTGAACCTCTTCTCAAAGGGCCGTTATACCGAGTCCAAGGAACCTTTATCGAAGGTCCTTGAGATGAACAATCTTTTCGATTATGCGAATATGGCAATGGGAAAGGCGCTCTACAAAGAAGAAAACTACGATGAAGCATTAAAATATGCAAGACTTTCAAAGGATCTCGACGGTTATTCGGATTCCTTCTGGGAGATCAGGAATACCTGGCTCAAGCATCATCTGACAGCCATCGTCCTTGTGATCGCCGCAATAGTGATAGTTATCAGGCTGATCGCCTTCCTGGACAAGAAACACGGGATCCTGCGCGGACCGAAGGAGCTGCTCGGACGCATAAAAGAAAAGAAGCTCGTGAAGCAGACCGGATTCATGTTCTATTTTATGAGGCATCCCGTCGAAGCCTGCTACGGAGTCAAGCATTACGGCTCGGTTTCGATCTTAAGCTCGAACATACTGCTGGGTATCATGATAGTGTTCTACATTATCAACAAATACTTCTGCGGATTCCTGATGAAGACCGTAAGAGAGGGCAGCTACGATATCGTTTCGGATATCGGCATGATCCTGATCGCGCTGCTGCTGGTCGTAGGCTGCAACTATCTGATGTGTACGATCAACGACGGCGAAGGAAAGCTCAAGGAGATCTACTGCAGCCTGATCTACAGCTTCGGACCCTTTATTGCATTTACGCCCCTCATCTTCCTGTTATCACATGTTGTGACCAACAATGAGGAATTCTTCATAACCTTCGGGCGTTTGTTCATGTTCTGTTGGATCGCCGTACTGGTCTTCATCTCCATCAAGGAGATCAACGACTATACGGTGAAGGAAACCTTTAAGATCATATTCCTGACGCTGTTCACGATACTGATCGTATGCCTGCTGGCATTCATCATATACGTATTGTGGGCTCAGGTGATCGATTTTGTACAGCAGATCCCGAGAGAGGTGGTGTACAAGTTTGACTGAGTTGAAATTTGATAATAATAATTCTGCTGAAATCGGGGATAATACCGGGAAATCAACTGTTTCCGTTGAAAATACCCCGCAGATTACGGGAAAAAGCAGTCTGAGCAGATCAAAAAGAGTAATAAGAGCTGCTTTAAAAGTGCTTCCGTTATCGATACTTCTTGCAATTGTCATGATATGTCTGGCGGGAAAAGGGACAGCCCATGATATAACGGTTACGAATGCCGCAGCCGGAGAGATCAACGGACATAAAAGTGTTTCGGAAAACGAGAATTACACTCTTTATGTAAATGACGAAACGCGGTCACTGATCATTGAAGACAAAAAGACCGGCGCAACGATGGAATCATCCATTACCTATGATGACGGTGAGAGCAACAAAACCTGGTACGGAGCGATGAATTCGGCCATCGTTCTGACGATGATCAACGGTAATGACGACAGCAAGAAGGCCAATACATTCAACGATCTTGTTACCAAGAAGGTAAAGCATACACAGTACGGTTTTACAGCCGATATTTACTGGACAAAATACAAGATCGGCATGACTCTCGAAGTCGAGCTGACGAACGAAGGCCTGACCGTCAGGGTGCCTGACGAATCGATCCGCGAGGACGGCAAGGATTACCAGATAGGAACGATCTCGCTGTATCCCTATATGGGAAATTCCTACATGGATACCAAGGAAGGATATATCTTCATTCCCGACGGGAACGGAGCTCTGATTTACCTGAATGACAAGGAAGGCAGATACAAATCCGGATATTCGGCCATGATCTACGGAAACGACGTGGGCTTTGAGGATAACAAGGTGGAGTCCCTTCTGTGGGACAAATACAGGATAATCAACTCCTCGGAACAGATCATAGCTCCGGTATTCGGTATCGCACATACCGACGACAAAATCGCTTACCTCGGTATCGTAGAGGACGGCGCCATGAGAGCTGCGATCGAAGGTATGCCGAACGGTGTGAGTGTCAATTACAACAGGGCTTACGCCAAGTTCCTTGAGAGAAAATATTACACGCAGCCTACTTCGAACAATTCGACGACGGGCTCGCTGAAGATATCCGAGAGCGAAAGATCCCATTCGGACCTTCAGGTACGCTACATCTTCCTTTCGGGGGATCAGGCAAATTATGCGGGTATGGCAAATGCATACCGCGAATACCTGCTTTCCAACGGATATCTGCAGAAAACGGATGACGGTTTCCGCACAAGAGTCGATTTCCTCGGAACCGACCGCGAACAGTGGGTTATAGGTACCAGCGCAGTTGTTATGACGACTGTGGATGATATCAGGGAGATCTTTGAAGATCTTAAAAAACGCGGCGTAAACGATATTCTCTCTGTCTATAAGGGATGGCAGAAGGGCGGCATCTACAATGTGCCGATATCGAAGTACAAAGCAGACTCAAAGCTCGGCGGAACCGGAGAGCTGACCAAACTCGTTCAGGAAGCGTCCCGGGACGGCATCGGATTTTACCTTTATGATGATGCCCTCAGGATCAATCCGAGTGAATACAATGTTACCTTCAATATCGTAAAGAGGATCAACAAGCGTAAATACGAGGAACAGACACATAAAGAGGTATA
>JAGCZE010000124.1 GCA_017960415.1 Lachnospiraceae bacterium | reverse complement strand
TCTCGGGCATGGTCAGGATGATCCTGTAGCCCTTTGCGGCTGCGATCGAAGCCAGTCCGATACCGGTGTTGCCCGATGTGGGCTCGATGATGACAGAGCCTTCCTTGAGCAGACCCTTCTGCTCAGCATCCTCGATCATGGCCTTTGCGATGCGGTCCTTAACGCTTCCTGCGGGATTGAAGTATTCGAGCTTAACGAGTACCGTGGCTTCAAGGCCCAGCTCTTTCTCGATGTTTGTTACCTCAACCAGAGGTGTGTTTCCGATAAGCCCCAGTGTTCCTTTGTAAATGTTTGACATAGATTCTCTCCTCCATATATATGTTTAACTTTATTGTATCACTAACTCAGACTGCCGCAAATCCTTTCTCGAGATCGGCAATGATATCGTCGATATGCTCGGTACCGATCGAGAGACGGATCGTGTTGCGGTTGATGCCCTGATCCTTGAGCTCATCGTCGTTAAGCTGCGAATGAGTGGTCGATGCGGGATGGATGACAAGGCTCTTAACATCGGCTACATTTGCGAGCAGCGAGAAAATCTGCAGTGCGTCGATGAATCTCCATGCCTCGTCCTGACCGCCCTTGATGTCAAAGGTGAAGATCGAAGCGCCGCCGTTCGGGAAGTACTTCTCATAGAGTGCATGGTCGGGATGATCGGGCAGTGAAGGATGGTTTACCTTTTCTACCTTGGGATGGTTCTTGAGGAACTCTACGACCTTCTTGGTGTTCTCGGCATGACGCTCAAGTCTTAAGGACAGGGTCTCTACGCCCTGCAGGAGCAGGAATGCGTTGAAGGGTGAAATGGTAGCGCCGGTGTCGCGGAGCAGGATCGCGCGGATGAATGTAACGAATGCAGCGGGACCTACGGCATCATAGAAGGATACGCCGTGATAGCTGGGATTGGGAGCCGCGATGTTCGGATACTTTCCGCTTGCCTTCCAGTTGAACTTGCCCGACTCAACGATGATGCCGCCGAGGGTGGTGCCGTGTCCGCCGATGAACTTGGTCGCGGAATGAACAACGATCTCTGCGCCGTGCTCGATGGGTCTGATCAGATAAGGGGTACCGAAGGTATTGTCCACAACTACGGGCAGGCCGTACTTATGAGCGATAGCTGCGATCGCGTCGATGTCCGGGATATCGCTGTTGGGATTGCCGAGGGTCTCGAGATATACGGCTCTGGTATCGTCCTTGATCGCTGCTTCAACCTCTGCGAGATTATGTGCGTCAACGAAAGTGGTGGTGATGCCGTACTGGGGAAGTGTGTGCGCGAGCAGATTATAGCTGCCGCCGTAGATAGTCTTCTGAGCTACGATGTGGCCGCCGTTTGCAGCTAAAGCCTCAATAGTGTAGGTGATGGCCGCTGCACCGGATGCAAGTGCGAGAGCAGCGCTGCCGCCTTCGAGAGCCGCAAGTCTCTTTTCGAGAACGTCCTGGGTGGAGTTGGTAAGTCTTCCGTAGATGTTTCCTGCGTCAGCGAGTCCGAAGCGGTCAGCCGCATGCTTGCTGTTGTGGAATACATAGGAAGTGGTCTGGTAGATCGGAACCGCGCGTGCGTCGGTAGCCGGGTCTGCCTGCTCCTGTCCAACATGTAACTGAAGGGTTTCAAATCTGTAGTCGCTCATAATCTTTATTCTCCTTTAATTTTTTTTCGGTTTGAATTATTATTATAAATGCATCCGTTCGCTTACGCGAAAAAGCCCGGGAGCTTATGCTTTACTCCCGGGCAAATGGCTTACAATATGCTGATGCAGTATTATTGTTTTTTATCGGGGCGCGCGGATGCACAGTCGGACGCCCCGGCCATTTCTGATGCCCGGGAGATGCGCATTCGACAACACATGAAGATATTGGTTACGATTGCTGCTGATCTGTTCATCACGACGCCTCCTTCTTGTTAGGTTAATCGTAATATAACACTACCTGCCTACTATGTCAATAGGTGAATTTTATTTTTTTCTGTTGTATTACCCTATTACCCTGAGGTATAATAGGTAAAACATGAGAGAGGTGGCGAAATTATGATATCTACTAGAGGAAGATACGCGATCAGAGTGATGATCGACCTGGCTGAAAATGATAACGGCAGTTATATCCCGTTAAAGGATATCGCTGCCAGACAGGGTATTTCCAAAAAATACCTTGAGATAATAGTTAAGGATATGGTGGCCGGCGGACTGCTCGTCGGAGCCAGCGGAAAGGGCGGCGGATATAAGCTCTGCCGCAAGCCCGAGGAATATACGATCGGTGAAGTGATCGAGCTGATGGAAGGCACGATGGCGAGCGTGGCATGCCTCGAAGAGAACGCAGCGCCCTGCCCGAAGGCCTCCGAATGCCGCACCATCGCTCTGTGGGCCGAATATTATAAGATCACTCAGGATTTCTTCAACGGAAAGCACTTAAGTGATCTTGTCAGGAAATAAACGGTCCGCTGATCCGCAGGGCAAATAAGGACAGGAGACGCATATGCACGGAACAACTGTAAAAGGAACTGTCAGATACACTCTGCTCAATGTCGCGTATTTCGCGGCCTTCTGTACCGTGCATGCATATGCGGCGGTCTATCTGATCTCGAAGGGCTTCAGCAATACCGAGGTCGGTGTGCTCTTGGCGGTCGCAAATATCGTATCTGCGATCCTGCAGCCCGTGATAGCCGGGATCATAGACAGGCCCGGCTATCTGACGAACAGGCGCTTTATCATTATCGCGGTGCTGATCATCATGACCGGTTCGGTAATCCTGATGTTCACACCCGGGAATAAAGCGGTTGTTTTCTTTATATATGCGCTCATATATATGATACAGTTCGCGTAACAGCCCGTGATGACCGCGCTCTGCTTCGAGTATCAGAAGGCAGGCTGCAGCATAATGTCCGGCCTCGCGCGCGGCCTGGGTTCCGCGAGTTTTGCGGTCACTTCGATGATCATAGGCGGCGTCGTGGAGAAAAGAGGCGTGTCGGTACTGCTCTGGGTGAACATCGTAACAATGATCGTTTCGGTGATCGTAGTATATATATTCAGAAAGCCCGAAACAGAAGCAGACGCAGACGGACAGTTTAAGCCGGAAACTGACGCAAAAGAGGTACCTAAGGGCAACTCGATGGCCGGCTTTCTGCGTGCCTACCCTGCGTTCATGCTGTTTTTGCTGGCTGCGATATGCTTTTTCTTCGCCCATAACATGATCAACGATTTCATGATCAGGATCATCAACGAACT
>JAGCZE010000123.1 GCA_017960415.1 Lachnospiraceae bacterium | reverse complement strand
CGGTCAGGGAATTGTCCGAAGAAACCGGGATCAGAGCCGGTGAGAATGAATTTGAACTGATCGCGACATATACAAATAAGAATTATTTTATGGATATTTTCCTGCTCAGGAAGGACGTAGAGATAAAGGATATAGTACTGCAGCCGGAAGAAACGATAGATGCCGGGTGGGTTACTGACAGAGATATCCGGAAAATGATCGCGGATGAAGTGTTTGTTCCTTCTGTAGCCAAAAGATACGGCATGTACAAGGGGAAAACCCTGAAATCGGTATTTGAGTCTGAAAATATCAGGTATGTTAAGCTGAACGAGCTTTTACTCACAGATTATCTTGATATGATCAATGATTTCGAAAATGTCGGACGTCTGATCGGAAGAAGGAGTACATGTTCAGAAGATGATGAGCTCAAATGGGTCCGCGGGAAACTCGATGAAAACGCGCCGATCTTCTCCATGCTTGAAAAGCAGAGCGGCGAGTTTATCGGGAATATTGAGATAATGGACTTGAAGGATCACGAAGGGGAGCTGGGAATTTCCATTACTGCAGGTAAGCAGGACAAGGGATACGGAACCGAAGCAATACCGGCTTTTTTGGGGTGTATGAAGAAGCACCTGGGACTGAAAAGAATCTTTTTAAAGGTTTATCCTGATAATGCCAGGGCGATCCATGTTTATGAGAAATGCGGATTTAAAGAGTATGACCGCACCGAAGAGGACATCTTTATGGAGGCAACGTGAGCAAAAAAGGTTTTTCAAAGGCCGATTACGTAAATACGCAACGGTATATTCGAGAATTAAAGAATAATGTGCATGTCCAGCGTATGAAGAAATTCATACAGCACGGCAGGATCACGACATTCAAGCATTGCGAGCGTGTTGCCGCGATGAGCTATTATATGAACCGGCGTTTCAAGCTGCATGCTGATAACAGGATCATGCTGAAAGCTGCAATGCTGCATGATTTTTACCTGTATGACTGGCATGCGGAGGATAACGGAGAGCATAACTGGCACGGATATATTCACGCAACAAAGGCTTTAAATAACGCGAAGAAGTATTTCGACATCGGAAAGAAGGAACAGCAGATCATTTACAGCCATATGTGGCCGTTGAACATTACAAGAGTCCCCAGATCGAAGGAAGCCTGGATAGTGTGTTTGGCCGATAAATATATATCGATTAAAGAAACGCTGTTTGAGAGGAAATGAAAGGTGTTTCCGGGATTTTAACCGTCCAAATCTGCGGAAAAAATGTTGTGTTACAAGTTGATAATAAATGCGGAGGTTTATGATGAACAGTAATATGCTTAATGCAAAAAAACAGAATGCAGGGATGAAACATATATCAAAAGCTTTTACTGCTTTGATCATGGCATTTGCCCTGTTCGCAGGAACATTAACGACGGGGATATTAACACCTGCAATAGCGGTCCTGGCGGTGACACAGCCGGAACAGCTGGCTTATAATCCAGGACACAGGGACACTGTATGTCCGGAGCTGAGCAAGGCTGCGAAGGATTATTACAGCGGAAAATATTCGGTAGAAAAGTTGTCAGCACTGAAGGATGATGAGCTCAAAGAGGCCCTTCATGCGCTTATGACCGATACTGCGACCGCAGGCGTCACATATAAGATGCTGACGAAATACTTCCCCTATACCGACGCAGAAGACGGAACTGCGGGAACCGTATTATTCTACAGCGATGCGCTGCCTTTTGAGCAGACAGAGAACCAAAAAGCTACCACCATCAGCCGCGAGCATGTCTGGCCCAAGTCCCACGCCAGCTTTCATGAAAGCTACGGAGGCGCGGACCTGCATCATCTGAGGCCCACCGACAGTATTGTAAATGCCAACAGGAGCAGCTATTGCTTCGGTTATGTAAATAAAGACAGCAAAAGTGCCCGGATCGACAGGTTTGGAGACAAGAATACCGGCAAGATCGCAGGCTGGTGGGATGTTGATGCCGACAGATTTGAACCGTTGGACAATGTTAAGGGAGATATTGCGAGGATCCTTCTGTATGTATATGTCCGCTGGGAGGAGCCGAATCTTTTCTCAGATGTGGAAGTTCCTGTGATCGATGAGAAACAGGGAGAAAAGAACAACAATGACGGCAAGAAGGTTATTGAGAGTCTGGATACTTTATTTGCCTGGATGGAACTTGATCCGGTCGATACCTGGGAAATGGGACGCAATGATCTGGTCCAGCAGGTTCAGGGCAACAGAAATGTATTTATTGACCATCCGGAGCTGGCTTATGCGATGTTTGACCGCACCGCGCCTGAAAACATTGCGATAGGCAAGGCGGAGCAGAAGGAATATGAAGATCCCCGTGCGAACAAGACAAAGGTTACTCTGACTGCGGGTGGGAAGGCTTTCCGGATCAAGATCTCATATAAGGCTTCAGATGCTGTTATAAAGTACAAGAGTAGCAACAAATCTGTCGCAAAGGTCACAAAGGCCGGGAAGATCAAACCTGTAAGTGCCGGTGCTGCTACGGTTACCGTTACGATCAAACAGAACGGGCAGACATATAAATCGAAGATTGCTGTGACTGTGAAATGATGTTGCATTTTGCGAAGGAAGAGAAGCACCAAAGATATGAAATGCTGAAGGAGAAGCTGACGAAGGAACTGGAAGAGAAGGCATAAGAGAAACACCTGCCATTACGCCTTGAGAGGGTATGATAGCAGGTGTTTTTTTTATTACTTTTTAAACAGGGTTCCGACGATGCCTCTTCCAAGCGAGGCGCCAATATTACCGCCGAGCGTCTTTCCGAAGGAACCGAACAGGCCGCCGACAGACTTGCCGACCTCGCGGCCGATGGTGCCTGAGGCGGTTTTCGCTACATTTTTGGCGGCGGTTGTCTTGCGCCTTTCTTCGGCAGCAGCTGCTTTTTCAGCGGCTTTTCTTTCTTTTTCGGCCTGTTTGGCGGTTTCCTTTTCGGCGAGGGCCTGCTGCTTTTCTTCCTCAGCGGCAAGAGCGTCTTCTTCGGCTTTTTTGAGCTGTTCTATG
>JAGCZE010000122.1 GCA_017960415.1 Lachnospiraceae bacterium | reverse complement strand
TGCAATATGCAAGGAAACCGTGGAGCTGCACGGAGGGATTCTCGAACTCGTATCAACCAGCCCGGAGGGAACCGAGTTCAGATTCAGTATACCGAAGTCTGAAGCGTGAGAGTTCATTATACTATCAAAATGAGGTTTTAGTATGAGCCATACGATTTTGCTTGTTGAGGATAATCCTTACATCATGGATATTAATTACGAAGCACTGATGATGGAGGGATACAGGGTGCTGAAGGCCGAGGACGGAAGGGGCTGTATGGAAATGTTCAAGTCCGAGGAGGTTGATCTGATGGTCCTGGATATCATGCTCCCGGATGCTGACGGACTGACTCTGTGCAAAAAGATAAAAAATGAATACGATATTCCGATAATATTCCTTTCTGCATTGGGTGAGAACGAACAGATCGTAGACGGTCTGAGAGCGGGCGGCGACGATTATCTGCCCAAGCCTTATGATATAGGTGTTCTGCTGGCAAGGATCGATGCAAGGTTAAGGGATTTAGGGCGCTGGAAGCGCTTTGTGAGATACAAAGACCTGAAGCTGGATTCGGTTTCCATGATCGCCTATTGCGGTGACAATGATATTCTTCTGACTCAGAAGGAGTTCATCCTGCTGTTGTCACTTGCGAGGAACATCAATAATCCGGTCGGGATAGAGGAACTGTATCAAAACGTTTGGGGTACAGTCTCAGCCGATGATCATAACGCGATCCACACCACCGTATCCCGACTGAATAAAAAGCTTGATACGGCAAAGTCGGCTGTACGCGTGGCTTTCCAAAGAGGAGAAGGATACTTGCTTGAGGAATACTAAAATAACCAAAAGTATACTTACAATTATGCAAGTTTTTCGATTCGGACGGAATATTCGCTATAATAAAAAATAGGGAGATTGCTGTATGTGGAGGGTTCAAAAAAATAAGTATATTTATGCGGCATGTCTTATCATATGTCTTGCATTTTGTCTTTCTGCGTGTACTTCGTCAGCTGAAAACGGAACAGATACGAAAGCTTATGTGACACTGACCGAACCCACCGCGACAGTTACGGAAAGTCCGGCTGAACAATCCGAACCCACCGCGACAGTTACGGAAAGTCCGGCTGAACAATCCGAACCCACCGTGACGGTTACGGAAAACCCGGCAACTCAGCCTGACCCGGAGGCAACGGAAATTGACTATGAAAGATTCGCAAAATCTGTGGTAAGGCTTGAGGTCTACAATGACCGCGATGATAAGATCGCAACCGGAAGCGGATTTGCGGCATTTGACGGTTCGATCCTTGTTACGGCCCGTCATGTTGTGGTTAATATGGATTATATGACCGCAACCCGTGATGACGGAACAACCTTCAGGATCGACCGGGTGATCGATGATGATGAAAAATCTGATATTGTTATATGTGCTCTTCCAACGGATGCGCAGCTTGAGCCGCTTGAGCTGAAGGAAGAGCTTCCGGCAAGAGGGAGTGAGGCCGTAGTCATCAGCAGTCAGTTCGGCCTGATCAATCTTGTTACCAAGGGTGATGTTTGCGGAATATGGAAGACAGACAATTTAAGTATGCTGGTTTTTTCAGCACCGGTATCCGGAGGCAGCAGCGGGGCGCCGCTGTTTGATTCGGAAGGCCTTGTCACAGGAATTGTAACGGGAACCTATGACAAGGGTCAAAACCTTAATATCGCTGCACCGGCAAGGTCGGCGTTGACATTATATAATAACCAATAAAAATTTCATTATTCTACGAGGGGTATGACTATGATGAAATTCATTATGAGTCACAAGATCGCAGCAGCGATAATCGCGGCCGTGATCACTGCAGGAACGGTTACCGGCGTTGTGTTGGCCAATAAGTCCAATACGCCGGAAGAGCCGCAGAATAATCCCGTGGTTACGCAGGCAGTTGAGAACAACTCAGGTAACGGCAATACCGAAGTGAAAACGGTATCCGAGACGGATACAACCGTTTATCATGAAGTAAAATTTGCCATGCCGGTCGGCCTTAAAGCAGGTGAAGCTGAGAAGATCACGCTTCCCGAGACTTTGATGCTTGCGGACGGAACTACATTTGCCGAACTGCCTTCGGCAAAAGAAGACGGAAAAATGTTCCTTGGCTGGTATTATGATGACGGACTGACATATATGTCCGCATCAAGTGATGTGGTTGATCACAACATTACGCTGTATCCCCGCTTTGGTACCAAAGAGGGAATGGACGGAACATTTTCATACGATTATGTGGCAAAAAGAGATGTGGACAAGAATTATCAGGTGCTTGTTGTGTCACATAATCAGACAACGGATGATGTAAAGCAGGAAATTGCTGTCAGGAATCTGACCAAGGGTGGTGAAGATATTGACTTTACCCTTGAAAAATACAATGGGGCAGTAGCGGGCCTGATAAGCGGTGATGCTTCCTATGAGCCCGATGAAGAAATACGCGAGCTGCTGAAGAAAGTCAGTATAGATCCCGACGCAGATACATTACCCGACCTGTACGAACTGTACGGATTGTCCGAAGAAGACAGCCCCGAACGCTATTGGCGTGAGGAACTGCGCCTCGATCCCGATAAGGTTGTTCTGCTTCAGGATGCTGTTTTACATCTGCAGCAGAGAGAATGGGACAGGGCTGATATATATATCGTGCATCCCGTGGCGGGAGCATGGACAGAAGGCAGCCTCCAGCAGGTTGAGATAAAGGATACCGCTTCATTGCGTTTCGTTTTCGAAGATGAGGAGACCGATGAGAGGATCGTTTATCACAACTTTACGGTTACAAAGGCCGAATATAATGATGTTAAGCTTAGTTCGTCAATGGTTTACATACCGTTGAACGAGGTGGAGGGTGTCGATGATCTGGGCAGTCTCCTTAAGCTGGTTGCCGCTAATGACAGCGAGGATGTTGTTCAGGCTGAGCGCAGCGGTATCATGACAACAGCTGTTCAGCTGGCAGTCGGAACAAAGGTTGCTGTATATGACGGAACCCTGGGGGAGGGCGGAACCGTCGACGGAGATATAAGCTATTTTAAGATCACCGAAGTACTCGGTGATAACAGATATGCTTATGAAGGCGCAGCAATACTGGATATTATCGATACACCGGTCGTTATTCCGGTGAAGGCGGGCAACAATCCCGCAAGCGGAACGATCACGCTTACCGCCGAAGATCTGACTTTTGACAAGCCCATTCATGAAGTTCTGAGACTGAACGGGTCAACAAAAGTACAGGAGGGCAGCTTCATCATGTTCTATGAGGGACAGCTTCCCACCACACTTGCGGAACTGAAGAGCAGAGGCACAGGATACGGCAGGATCACAGGCGTTACCCCTGCGGGAAATGCTCTTACGGTAACCTATGAGGCGGCTACCGTAGATGACATGCACCGTTCACAGGGAATGTATACAAAGGTTGATCAGGTTGATATTCCCGTGACCGAGCAGGAAGTCGAAAATATCAGGCAGGGACTGCTGAACCAGATGGAAGAGAGCGGTTATGCGGATGCAGTGGGTAATTACATCGTTGCACTTATCAACGGTGATGTTGAAATGCCCGATGATCCGGAAATAGCGGACTCTCTTAAGAATATTGCATTTAAGACCGATACCGGTGAGGATATTTCATTAGAGGAGCTTCGTCCTTTAGCTGCAGGGCAGAAGGTTGAATTCTCGGGACTTACCGCAGGATTTACTATTGCCCCGAAGCTGGAACATTTCAGCGGAACAGGTATACGTGCGGTGTTCCATGCAGGATTTACGATCAAGATTCATATGAACGAAGACAACATACTGGAGATCCAGTGTGTGGCACAGATCGAACAGGAAATCCTGCTTGGTTACAATCTTGATTTTGAAATAGAATGGGACGTTATCATCCCTGTTGATGCAACAATAGATGCTGCGCTGCAGGCAGGAACATTTACCTGCTTCTCTGCACAGGCAACGATCATGACCAAAACAGACGAGAAGGAAACCGATTGGGCTCGTTTGCTGGAAACGACCGGAGCCGGGGATAATCCCAATAAGAAGGATGCACAGGATCTTGTGGATCTGAGCAAACAGCTGAAGACTATGTCCAAGAACCTTGAAAAGGTTCAGGGCGGCGGCCAGTATTCAAAGCAGAAAGGAGAGGCAGTACAGCACGGTGCTGCTTCTGAGGCCGATACGGGTGCAGGTGCCAGCATGGGCGGTGATCTTCCGACAAAATATTCACAGATGCTTGAAAATGACGCCGAGTACGTGCCCATTATCAAGCAGGAACTGTTTGCCCTCGAGTTCCATCTGGATCCCTGGCATGTAATTGCCGTAGGCTTCAGTGCTGATTTCGTGCTTTCATGGAAGCTGAATGCGATGATAGGATTCAGTATTTCCTACGGAAATGCGAAGCAGTTCTGCTACCATGTAAGTGTGGCGGCAGGTACCGTGGAAAAGCAGGTCGGCGATCTGGAAACACCCAATTTCCGTATAGACTTCTTCCTGTTTGGTATGGTCGGAGTACGTGCCGGAGTTGAGTTTGAGCTGCGTCTCGGTCTTATTTCCACCAAGCTCGATTCAATCGGTATTTCTGCGGAAATAGGCGTATATATGGAATTGTACGGCTTCCTGTATATGTATTATGCATGGAGGTCGGGCGAGGAACCTGACAGCGGAATCATGGGTTCGCTGCTGTTTGAGATAGGTGCTTATCTCGAGATTAATTTCAAGGCACAGCTCGGTGACGAAGCCCTAAGCTATGAGAAGACGCTGTATGAAAAGAAATGGCCGTTCCTGACTCTCGGGGCGGAGTCTGTCCCTGTGCCTCATCCGGTCAATACGGATGAAGACGACGAGATATACGAAATGCTAGAGATCGAAAAGGGCAAGAATACCGTGAAGGTACCCGATTCAGTATTCAAGGTATACTCGATGGCTCTTGAATCCGGCGAACTCAGCGATGAGAGCTGGGATTCCAACAAGGTTGGTGAAAAGAACTATTCCTTCAGCATCAACGGCAGGGAATATACCCAGTACAATGAGGAACATTTCACTGTCAGCTGTGTAGACCTCGACGGTGAAGACGGAAGGTCAAACGGAAAGCATTCATTCCAGTACCTGCCCGCAACGAACGAGATATATGTAAAACCCGTCGATAATGATAAGGACGAGTATTGGGGTGAGATTACATTCATCTATACCAATGATTCATTCGGATTTACTACCGTAGAGATCAAGCGTACGCTCAAGGTTCACTGGAAGGGCGAAGCGATGACCGCGGTTGTTGAGTATTATCTGCAGAATGAAGACCGTACGGGTTATGATCTCGTCAAGTATGGCGGTTTCGACGGTTTTGACGGTATCGAATATGACCTTATCGTTAATGAAGACTTCATTTTCCAGTTCCCCGGTTATTATCTGGTCGGTGTAAACTATCCGGGAACCAAGGATATGGATGCCAAAGAAAAAGAAGTCTATGCAGAATTACAAGACGTACAAGAGAAATACAGAAGAAAAGAGGTCAATTCTAAGGTATTGGCGGCTGCCAATGAAAAGTGGAATCAGTTCTATGACCGGTATCAGAATTATTATGAAAATATACTGAACACCATGAAAACCTATAAGGGTGTACTGTATTTCCTGATGGTCAAGAATGAGACCGTGGTCAAGCTGTATTTTGACCGCCAGCCGGATCACACGATAAATCCTTATATCGTGTATAACAAACCCATGACGGGAGGAAGATACTTCACCTTAGGTTCAATGGAAATCAGGGGTGGCGAGAATTTCCTCGAGAGGCTTGTAGAGGCTTCCGAATGGTTCAGGAAGACATATCACTATGAACTTGAGTGGTATTATGTACCCAAGAGCGGACTTGAGAGCTATCCCAGGACTACTATTGTGGATGATCAGGGACGAACAGGTTTCACTTATCAAAAGAACGCTATAAGTGAAGACGGTACCGTAAAGTATTATCTGCCTACATTCAGAACAGCTTACTTTGATGAAGTCAAGGATTTGCTGTCCAATGCAAGCGGATGGAAACCGGTGACCGAAAACACGACAATGCCGGATGAGGGAATCATAGTCATAGGTTATACCTATGCCAAAACTCCCGCAAAGGTAATCTGGACGAGTGAGAACGGAGAGACGGTTTACAGAGAGGATGTATGCCAATACATGGATCATGTACTGGATCCGCCCGATATCACAGGGACTCTGCCGGCTAAAAAAGGATATTCCTATAAGATTGACTGGTATAATGATTACAATCAGGCAATAAATTCATTCGGTTACGTATTGACCGAAGAGCTGGTCTATAGTGCACGTGTGAGTCTGAATCCGACTTATCAGAAGATATACCTGGAGATAGACGGAGAAAGGGAATATTACACGAGTCAGAGAACCGATGAAGTTGTAAAACTTTCAAGGCTCAAAGACAAAGAAGGCTATACCATGAAGGTGATCGCCGTATGGGATGACGGTGAAATTGAGATTACCAAGGATTCGGTGATCCATATGCCTTCGAGTGATCTTACGCTCAAGATTACTTATACGATCAACTCATACAATGTACAATGGGTTGACGGCGGTAATGTGATCAAGGAGGAAACACTTGAATTCGGCAGTGCGCTTACACCGCCGGAGGTAAGTGTAAATACTGCCGGAAATGAAGCACTGATCTGGCAGATCGACGGTAAGAAGCTGTCGAATCCCGCAACAGTTCCCGGCAGGGATGTGGTGATCACGGCAGACAGACATATTCATGACTATGTTGATACGATCATAAGGAAATCAAGCTGCAGTCAGCAAGGCAAGGTAAGACATACCTGCTCGATATGCGGGGAGATAAAAGATGAAGCGCTTCCTTTGGATCCCGAATCACATCAGTGGCTTGCAGGAGAGATCATCCCGGCAACCTGTGTTGATCCGTCAGGACGAGATTACTGGTGCAGCCGATGCGGCCAGCATAGAACCGAATATGATGATGAAAGTACAAAGAATCCCGGCAATCATGTAGGTCCTTCAAGGATCGTTGATGGTTATCCGGAAACCTGTACGGAAGACGGATTGGCCGATGCTTACTACTGCGAGGCCTGCGGTGAGTTGATGCACGGCGGAACAAAGATCCCTGCGAAGGGGCATTATTGGAGCGAGGCTATTTATGCCTGGGCAGCCAATAACATGACCGTAACGGCAACACATTA
>JAGCZE010000121.1 GCA_017960415.1 Lachnospiraceae bacterium | reverse complement strand
TACGTCAGGATCATCTACAACTCCTACGCCTTCTCCCGCACCGTCCACGACCACGACCACAAAAAACGGGCCGAAGATAGCCTGGAATTCGGCGGCTGATGGTATCATCGGGGTCCAGATCATTTATACGAACGAGGAACTGGCGGTTACCTCTTCGAAAAAGCTTTATTATGCGATTCTGAAGAAGGATACTGATAAAGGCGTCAAACAGGCTGAGCTGATCCCGGCAGCCAATGGGGGAAGCGGAGACAGCTATCTGATAGATTTTTCGACTATTTCAGCATCCAAAGAAGCTTATATCGGACTGGCAACAACACTTACACCTGGAAGCGACGGATTGGTACCCGTAACTAATGTCGCAATAGCACCTGCACAGCGCAAGATCGTCTTTAATATAGACTGGAGCGTTGAAGGCGACGAGGCAAAATTCAGCAGAGTCCTCAGCAGTGTGGAGGTCACCAATGCGGATGCGACTTTGGTAAAATATGTTCAGGGGACTCCCACTCAGCAGGGCGATCAGGGCATTGTTGCGATACAGAACCAGATACAGTGGAGAAAGGGTAACAACGCGGCATGGCAGGCAATCTCAGCACTCACAAATGTCAAGTGGGAGAGCATGAAGACCGCGGGATCGATCATTTATTTCAGACTTGATGCCAAGAATTCGGGTCTTGCGACACCTACCACAACATCAGAAAAGATAGAGCCGGGCTACCGATACGGTAAAGAAAACAAGATCAAAATGAGCGTTACCAGAGCTTCGGCGGTAAAACTCGATGTCAGCAAGCTTACGCTGGGGCTTAAGAACGGTACTCAGTTCAGGGTTTCGGGCGCAAAAGACTGGATTACGGTACTTCCGTTCAATGCCAGTTCGACGAAGGTTGATTCGGCTATCCGTGCCACAACGAATAAATCGACATTTGACCCCAGTACCGAGAGTACACAGGTGAAAAAGAGCTATCTTCGCCTGGATGAAGTTAAAGCTGCTCTTGGAACAACCGCACCTGCTGCGGACCAGCCTATAGTACTCGAGACGAGAATAGCTGCCACAACGAAGAAATCGCCTTCGCGTACTTCTACGATAACGATCCCGGTTCAGTCCGAGGCGCCGAAGGCTGAAATTACAAAAAGTGAAAAACAGTGGACCATTAACGGGCTTACTGCTCCCGATACCACTGCACCGGCCAATTTCGAATATGCCCTCGTAAAGAAAACGGATATTACCGATAACAAGCTTGATCTTTCAGTGATCAAATGGGCATCGATCAAGAATGGGGCGGGCATTAAGGACACAGCCAAGAGTACTTATACGACACTTGACAACGCAAGGCGTACGGTAAATATAACCGATGCCGATGCAGTGATCATCATCAGACGCAGAGGCGTAGCGCCTTCATCGAAGGCAGCTGCGGTGCTTGCTTCGAAATATGTCATTCTGGACATCCCGAGGACTGTAACTGCTGCAACGCCCACACCGACGGGAGGTGCAGCAACACCTACACCTTCGGGGAGCGGAAGTACAACAACTCCGTAAGGAAAATATCAAAAACCCTGTCACAGAAGGAATTATGGTGACAGGGTTTCTTTTTATGTCCCTTGATTTATTTGATTTCAGAGCCGAGTGGAGCTGTTAAAGCTTCCGCATCCTCTTTCTTTGCGAGGAAGCATGAGGCAAGGCCTATACCCAGTAGTGCCCAGTACAGAGGGGCAACGGTAATGGTCGAGTCATTGATCAGACCTGTGATCATGTAACCGAAGGTACCCGCTGCTATTCCACCTGAGATATAGGAATAGAAGTTATGCTTCTTTAGCTTGATTGATGTCACGAGGCATACTCCGAGATACCACAGATAGAACACCAGCATCGCAACCAATGAGAGCATACCGGTCTGGACACCTGTCTGAAGATACATATTATGGGGCTTCGTTATGAACTGACCATAATAGCCGCCATATATGATCGATCTGAAATCAGTCTGCGGGAAGGCAAAGATAAAGGTATCGGCACCGGTTCCGAGGAAGATGTTGTCTTTGAGCAACGGAACAGTCTTTGACCAGATGTATCCACGGCCGCTGGCGAGTCTGGGGTGTTTGTCAAGCCATTCCGAGGATTCGCTGTTTTGATATTTGATCAGTTTTCCGTAAGGTGTGAAATAGTAATAGGTGCCCCCGTAATTGGCGAAGGTCCAGTCACGCCAGGCT
Organism: Lachnospiraceae bacterium; assembly: GCA_017960415.1. Next base: position 7,729 of record JAGCZE010000121.1, on the reverse strand, counting down.
CTGACGGTGAATCCAAGAATATCCTTATCCTCAGTCAGGTAGGTAGGAGTCAGCGTGATTCCGGAAAAGCGTGGATCGGTGATCGTAACTATCGCATTTTCATAATCGATCTCGGTATCAAGCGCATTGCCTTCGTCGTCAAAACAATAGAAGCCGATATTACCCGGATCGAACTGAAGATGCAGCCTGTTTTCATGCCAGGTCAGAACAACATCTTCATCATTGGTTTCAATAGAGGAAAGTGCATCAGGCTCGGTTTTCTCAGCTACATCAAAAGCTGCTTTTAACCTGTTCACAAGATACATATTTCCGGTTTTTTTCAGATAGAATGAAAATGCCCCGACCGTGATTGCCGCGAAGAGTACGATCGCTACCCAGAAACGCCAATTCCATCTTGCAAACAGAATAACAAGCAGAACCAGTGACAATCCGATTCCGATGAAACCGGCCCTTGAACTTGAAGCAAACAGTGCGAGCAGCAGACCTACATACATTGCAGCATACAACAGCTTCAAAAGTATGTTCTTTGCCGCAAATATCATCATCAGAAATACCGGAGAGAGCAGGGCCGCATAAGAACCGACATAGTTCGGATTGTACAGGGAGAGATAAACTCTTCCCTTTTCGAAGGTAAACTTCAGATTCTCCAGGAGAAGTACTGATTTGTACTTATCGGGAACCACGAATTTGTATCCGAATTCGCTCTGGTAGATATCTGTAAAGAATGCCTGTGTTATACCGATCGGGATCATGACCAGGGTTCCGATGGTCAGTGCTCCGATCAGTATTGCGATATCTTTTTTATCATTTACGAAAAGGAAGGCATAATAGGCCGAAACTACAGATCCGAGGAGCACAAATACGGATTCGAACTGTTCGAACACACCTGTCCAGGGATAGGGTTGGTATTTCGAAAATATGCTTGATAGCAGGGCCAGCAGGGCATATACACCAAGCGGGATGAATATCTTCGTAAATTTGATCTTCTTCTTTTCTACTATAAGCCTGGCGATCAGGATGCATGCGAGGATAAAGGAAAATACCAGAAATGCCACCATCTTGCAGTGCAGGAAGAAATCGAAGGTAACACCGTCCGGCTCATACGCCCAGTAAAAATCGTAGTATTTTAAGCCTGTATCATAGGCGTAGCACCTTACCAGCAGAGGAACTATTCCCAAGATAGCCGCAAGCGGCGCAAGTGTAAGAAACTTAAACCACAGTGAATCATTTCCGAATCTGATCTCTTTTATTTTATTATGTCTGGCATGCCCGGAGGCGGGCTTGACGCCGGCATTGTTTTTTTTCTTTGATTGAGCCATCGATAAATCTCCCGCAAAAATAAAATAAGCTTAGGAAAAAGCAGATAGGAGCCACATTTCCCTGTTTAAACACCCCAAAGGTGTTTACCGTAACATTCTAACATAGATGTTTTTTTTTGGGAACAGGTATTTTTATTGTAAATGTAATATTGTGATTTGGCTGCGACAGGGTTATAATTTTCTTTACAGGCTTGATATTTTGCAGTCTGATGAGCCCGGAAGAAACAGCATGAAAATCAACAAGGATGCAATTTTTTATACGAAAGGATCGAAACATATGAGAAATACTGCGGAATGCTTTGCAAATGTGATGAATAAGTGTATTGAGACCGGGAGGATGGCCGGCGCTAATATTCTGGTGGTACGGAACGGAGAGGAACTTCATTTCGGCTCCTATGGTTATGCCAATCTGGAAAATAAGACTCCGATGCGCAGGGATTCTGTATTCAGGATGTTCTCAATGTCCAAACCCGTGACCGCGGTTGCGGTTCTGCAGCTTGTAGAGCGCGGGATCGTGGATCTGACCGACCCTGTTGAAAAATATCTGCCGGGATTTGCCCGGCCAAGAGTTGCCGTTCCCGACGAGAATCCTGTAAACGGTGATGCAAGAGGCCGCAAATACCATATTGAACAGGCACACAGAAGTGTTACGATAGCCGATCTGATGAATATGACTTCGGGAGTAGCCTACCCCGGAATCGAGGGGCCTGCCCAGATAGAAGTCGCGCACTGCCTGGATTTCTGGGTGGAGAATCTTCGCGGCTATGACAGGCCCGGAACCGTTGATTTCGCAAATGCCCTCGGCAAATGCCCTCTGGCATTTCATCCGGGAGATCACTGGATGTACGGATTTTCTGCGGATATTCTCGGAGCGGTGGTCGAAGTGGCGAGCGGAAGATCCTTCGGCAGTTATCTGCGGGATGAGATATTTACGCCTCTCGGCATGATGAATACGGGATTTGTTCCGCTTCCCGGTATGAAAGAAAAGATGACTCAGGCTTACGAATTCAGTCCGGATCATCCGGGTGTCTTAAGACCTTTCATGGGTATGAATCTCGGACTCGGCGATTATCCCGACAAACCGCTGTTTGAATCGGGCGGTGCGGGTCTGCTCTCGACTATAGACGATTATGCGAAATTTGGCGCAATGCTCGCCAATGAAGGCGAATTCGGCGGTACAAGGGTTCTTTCGGCCAATTCCGTCCGCTTCATGCGTACGAATCAGCTGACCGATTCACAGAGAAGAACTCTGAACTGGGACAGCGTGATCGGTCACGGCTACGGTAATCTGGTCAGGATCATGGAAAAACCCGCAGCAACACACACGATCGCACCTGCCGGAGAATTTGGCTGGGACGGCTGGATGGGCACTTACTTCATTGTTGAACCGGCTTCGAAAACAGTCATTCTGTTCCTGCGCCAGCTGACCAATGCGGGATTTGATGACATTACAAGACTGGTACGCCATATTGCGTATTCAATTTGAAATAAGGAGATTCCGATGGAAAAAATATCAACCTCTCTGGAGGGCGTTTATATAATCGAGCCGAAAGTATTCGGCGATCACAGGGGCTGGTTCGAAGAAACCTGGAGCAAGAGGAGCTTTGAGGAAATGGGACTGTTCTATGACTTTGTTCAGGACAATCACAGCTTCTCGGCCAGAAAAGGCACCTTAAGAGGCCTCCATTTTCAAAAAGGGGAATATTCCCAGGCCAAGCTTGTAAGATGCGTTAGAGGAAGTATTCTGGACGTTGCGGTGGATCTGAGACACACTTCACCGACATATAAGAAGTGGGTAGGAGTCGAGCTGTCTGCGGACAATCACCGGGAACTGCTGATCCCGCGCGGGTTTGCTCACGGATTTGTAACTCTGACCGAGGATGTGGAATTCCTGTACCGTGTGGATAATTTCTATGCTCCCGAACACGAGGCCTCCATCAGATATGACGACCCGGAGATCGGTGTGGACTGGGGCTTTAAGGACGGAGAAGTACCCGTGCTTGCGGTCAAGGACGAAGCGGCGCCTTATCTGAAAGATTATGGCGTACTGTTTTAATAAGGCATATCTAAATGATTAAGGGTACAGTTTTATATTTGTATAATTTAGAAAGACTACGGGTACTGTTTAAAAATGGGCTTACCTGTAAAGATTTCAGAATATTGTCCTGAAAACGGATACAAAATTTGGGGTGTACAGTTATGGACAAAAAGTATGATTTTCTCATAGTCGGCGCCGGCCTGTTCGGCGCCGTATGTGCGCGCGAGCTGACCGATGCCGGTTTTTCGTGTCTTGTGATCGATAAACGCAGCCATATTGCCGGTAATGTGTTTACAAAGGAAGAAAACGGTATAAATGTGCATGAATACGGCGCACATATCTTTCATACGTCGGACAGGCAGGGATGGGATTATGTGAACCGATTTGCGGAATTCAACAATTATATCAATTCTCCGATTGCAAGATACAGGGATGAACTGTACAATCTCCCCTTTAACATGAATACCTTCAGTAAAATGTGGGGGATCAGAACTCCCGATGAGGCAAAGTCGATCATCGATGCACAGATCAGGGAGCTTAACATTACGGAACCGGCCAACCTTGAGGAACAGGCTCTTTCGATGGTAGGCAGGGATGTATATGAAAAGCTTGTCAAGGGCTATACAGAGAAACAATGGGGACGTGACTGCAGGGATCTGCCTGCGTTTATTATTAAGAGGCTTCCTCTGCGTTTTACCTACAACAATAATTATTTTTCCGACCGTTTTCAGGGAATCCCGGTCGGAGGCTATACGCCTCTGGTCGCCAAACTTCTTGAGGGTAGCGAAATCAGGCTTGAAACCGACTATTTTACTTTGAAAAAGAAATATCAAGCAGAACATCCGGGTCACGAAAATGATCCCTGTCCTGGACTTGCTCACCATCTTATCTATACCGGCCCCATTGACGCATATTTTGACTATTCTCTCGGGATACTGCAGTACAGGACGCTGCGTTTCGAGAAGGAGCGGCTTGAAACTGATAACTATCAGGGCTGCGCGGTTGTTAACTATACCGAGCGAGAGATCCCCTATACGCGTATTATCGAGCATAAGCATTTTGAATTCGGACAACAGAAGGGAACCGTGATAACCAGGGAATATCCCGCAGAATGGAAACAGGGAGATGAGCCTTACTATCCGGTCAATGATGCCAGAAATACGGAATTGTATAAAAAATATGCCGAGCTTGCCCTACGTGAAAAGGATGTCACTTTCGGAGGCAGGCTCGGACAATATAAATATTATGATATGGACAAGGTTATCAAGGCAGCGCTCGAAACAGCAGGGAAACTATGCAGCATCATTCAGAAATAACTGACGTCCGCATTCGGTGAAACCGAAGGTCTCCCAAAACGGAGAATTCACGAAGACTGAAGATAACTCAAGGCTATCTGTCAGTCTTCTCTTTTCTTACCCCAGAAGAACAGTGCTACGGTACCGGGCCCGGTATGGCTTCCGATGGTAGCTCCGATCGGATAGATCTTTACGCCGCCGTTGAGTCTCGGGAAATTCTGCTCTATCATATCTGCCAGCTCCTTTGCGTCAGTATAGCAGGCGGACTGGCTGATATAGCACTTTTCGTTGTAATCGAGGCCGTTGTCGGCAAGTTCGGTCATGATCTCGAAAGTACGCTGGATCACTTTGTGCTTGGTACGGATCTTTTCACGCGGGATAAGTCTTCCGACATTGTCCACATTGAGCAGGGGACATATGTTCAAAAGCTTGCCGAAAGCACCTGCGGTCTTTGAAACCCTGCCGCCCCTGATGAAGAAGGTCAGATCCGTTGAGAAGAACCAGTGATTGAGTCTGAGACGGTTCTCCAGAACCCAGTCATGCAACTGGTCTATCGTATAACCTTCGTCTCGCAGATCGGCAAGCTTGTCCATCAGCAGACCGAATCCGCTGGATGCCGCATATGAATCTTCTACGTAGATCTTTCGCTCCGGATATTTCTCCTGGAGCTCGTCTCTTGCAACACATGCCGAATTGTATGTGCCCGAAATACCTGAAGAAAGCGTGATATGAAGGATATCTTTGCCCTCCTGCAGCATTTTCTCGAAGAACTCGGTATATTCTCCGACAGAGATCTGAGAAGTTCTCGTCGGCGCACCTGCGAGCATGTCACTGAAAAGCTTTTCGGGCGGAATTGAAATTCCGCAGTCATCCAGATAGCTGATGCCGTTCAGCTCAAAATGAAAATAAATAACGTGTATATCCCGTTTTGCAAAGTGTTCAAGCGACAAATCCGCGGTTGAACAGCAACTGATACAATAATCTGCCATTATCTTTCTTTACCCCCCCTCTTGTACCTGCTTGTGGTTTTGAATACTTTATAATCGGATAAATATTACCACATAAAACAGTTAAGTTCAACACCTAATTCTGAGGAGAAACATAATTTTTTATAATAATAGAATTTTTGTAGTAGAAATTTACATGAAAATGGTTTAATATTTTAATATAATGGGTGAAATGGTAAATTAATTGTAATTTCGGATCTTATGGGGAGCCGGTTCGTATATATATAATGAGGGGTCTGGCTATGGAGAATGTTTTCAGGAATCATAAAATCGCCGTGTTTGCCAATGGCTGGAGCGGTGACTTTCTGGAACTTATGCTTGAAGGAATACGAAAACAGGCAGCTGTTTTCGGCGTTGATGTATTTGTTTTTGTTTCATATATTTTCTGGGGCGAGCCCGGACCGCAGAGCATGTCCCAGCTGAATGTCTTTCATCTTCCCGATCCCGGGGATTTTGACGGTGCGATAATGCTTACCAATACCTTCAATATCCCGCAGGAAAAGGAGCGTGTCTGTGCGTTGTTCCATGATGCCGGAATTCCCATGATCACTACAGAGGTTCCTGTTGAAAATATGGCGTTTGTCGGGACCGACAATTATGGCGGAATGCGTAAGCTGGCAGATCATCTGATCAATGATCACAATGTTAAGAATATTGTATATATCGCCGGTATCGAGGGCAACGAAGAGTGCGCGATCAGGCGCAGGGCCGTTGAGGATGCACTCGAAGAGCATGGCCTGAAGCTTATGGATTCATTTTACGGAAATTTCGGATATTTCCGTACCGCCCAGGAGCTGGAAGCCTGGCTTGAAAAAGGAATGCCGCTGCCGGATGCTTTCGTCTGCGCCAACGATCTGATGGCAATCGGAGCAGCCAGCACCCTGTACGATCACGGCATCGATGTGCCGGGACAGGTCATAGTTACCGGCTTTGACAATATAAAAGAAGCCAGGATATTCCATCCGCTGCTTGCAACAGTCTCAAGAGAGTGGGGCCAGCTCGGGGAAAATGCTTTTATCACGCTTTTTGATCAGATTTCTCATCCCGACCCTTCATATTCGAGGATGTACGATTCAAAGTTTATTCCTTCCGAGAGCTGCGGATGCAAGCCCGATCCGGCAGCGATAAAATTCAGGCTTGACAGCGTAAGGAACAGATATGCCGATTCGAACAAGACCGAAATGCTTGACATTTTCTTTCAGGAGATGCGTATCCCAATGGCCAAGGTCGAGAGCAAGGAGCAGTTCTATGAAGCCGCTACGCAGACCCTGGGTGTTCATGACTTTATAGGATCGGATTTCTGCATCTGCACCGAACCGCTTTTCTTTGAACTCGATGACGAGAGCTATCCGAAGCGCATACGCGGCTACAGCAAGAAGATGGATCTGCTGTACGGAAGGGTCGGAGAGACGCCGATCCCTCAGAGACAATTTGATTCGAAGGAAATATATCCGGGCTACAAACATGTGGAAGGCAGGTCTGATCTGTTTATCGTAGCGCCTTTGAACAATGTGGATTTTATTATCGGATATGTTGTTGTCAGGAACGATCCCGCAGCATTGTACGATCTGCGTCTCAGAAAATATGTTTCGGACATCAATACTCTGTTCATAACCATCAGACAGTATATATTTGCGCAGCAGACCAACAGAAAGCTCAAGGAGATCTATATGACGGATTTCCTGACCAATATGTATAACAGGACCGGCTGCGACAAGGTATTGTATTCGTTTATTGATGAAGAACGCAAAGCCGGCCGGGAAACTGTCCTGATGTTTGCGGATATCAATTACATGAAGCTGATCAATGACGATTACGGACACTTGAACGGCGACATTGCGATCAAAGCGACTGCCGAAGCTCTGCGCGCTGCCATGCCCGACGACTGGCTATTCGGAAGATACGGCGGTGATGAGTTTATAGCGGTTGGCCATTGCAAGGATGAGGCTATGGCGGAAGTGCTTAAACAAAAGTTCACGGATATACTTAAAAACATAGTTACGGTGCAGAGGATCAGCTTTACTCTTACTGCCAGCATCGGTTATACCATTATCAAGCCGGATGACGGGT
>JAGCZE010000120.1 GCA_017960415.1 Lachnospiraceae bacterium | reverse complement strand
GGTCTTTGCACCTTCTCGATGATGTTGGCCATGGTAAAGGTCTTGCCTGAGCCCGTAACACCAAGAAGTGTCTGGGCTCTCATGCCTTCCTTAATGCCCCTGACGAGGGAATCTATTGCCTCCGGCTGGTCACCGGACGGCTTGTAATCCGAAACGAGCTTAAACATAAATCACTTATCCTAAAACAATGATCGATAACCGGTATAACTTACAATGCAATTTTAGAACATTTGTTCTTTGTTTGCAATGTTCCGTCTTCTCATTGGCCGCAAAACGGGATGCTGCGCAGCAATTCCATAACGCGTTCCTTTTCAGGCGGAACCGTACCTTCCGTCTCGGCCGCAGCTGTCGCCAGGGCCATGCAGAGCCTGAAAGGCTCATCCGGAGACATGCGGTTTTCCAAAGCATACGCCAGTCCGGCAGTCATGGCATCGCCGCATCCCGTGGTGCAATTCACCTTTACGTCGATCGCTCTCGAATAGAATCTCTCACGGGCTTTATCCGTAAATACCGCACCTTCTCTTCCCATGGAGACAAGGCACCATGATACTCCTCCGGTGATGATATCCGACGCTTTGTCAAAGGCTACGCCGGGCTCATCTGCAAGGCCGAGTTCTTCACATGTCGGCTTTACCGCAAAAGGAACCGCTTTTAGACCTTCACGAAGAAAACCGCCCGAGCAGTCGAGGATGACCTTTACGTCTTCTGTCCGCGAAAAAGCCCTTATGAGATCCGCGTAGATATCATCAGGTGAACCCATGGGAGGCCTTCCGCAGATGGCAACGATGTCACCCCTCTTCAGATTGCGGGATATCAGATTCTTCATCTTTTCGACGGAATCCCTGTCATACAAAGGACCTTCGGCATTAACATCTGTCGTTATCCCGTCCCCGCCTGTTATCTTGATATTTGTTCTCGTATTGCCTGTAGGGTAATTTACTCCGAGGACCTGAAAATCCTTCTCTATCCTCTCAAGGAGTTTGTCACCGTTTTCGCCGCAAAAGCCAATACAGACCACGGATTCCTTGCCAAGGGCTTTGAGTGTTTTTGACACGTTGATGCCTTTTCCTCCGGGATCGGACCTCATTCCGTATGACATATTCACACTTCCGGGCATAAGTCCGTCCCTGACGTGAAGGCTTACATCGATTGCGGGGTTAAGAGTAACCGTGTAGATCATAACTCTATGCCTTTCTTTTCAGTGTCTTCAGGTATTCCTTCTGTTCCGGTGTGATGCGGTAACTCTCGACCGCCTTCTGAATGGTCTTATTATGTGTCCAGATATCGAGTTTGTGTTTTTCTATAAACGGCAGTGCAGCCTCATACTGCTTGGCGAGAGCTGTAGCAAAATACCAGGCAGTCATCAAATTCACATAATACTCGTCTGAACGTATCATTGAAACACGGGTAAGATAAGATGTCTTGAAATCCTCATCCAGGAAATGCTCCATGAGCATTCCGATGGCAATCCTCTTTACATAGGTATGATCAGACCTGATCCACTTATCAACATATTCCAGCAAAAGCTTTTTATTCTTTCTGAAGATCTTCGGCGACATCTGATCGCAGGTAGCCCAGTTATCAACATATGGAAGAAAAGCATCAACAAGTTCTATGCAGCTTTCAGCATCCTGCATTCCCGAGAGGATAAATGCATGAAGCTGGTTCTCTTCAAAATACTTATGGGGGAGTTCCTCAAGGAATAATGAAACATCTTCATGTTTGGAAAACTCTTTCGCAAGCTGTCTTAATGCCGGAGTCCTGACCCCGATTATCGAATCCGCACTTACTGAAGGGATAATTGTCACCTGCATGTCGCGGTAACCGGTATCCTGAAGCTTTCTCAGTTCTTTGCGGATATCATCTGTGATCATGGAAAAATCAGAATACAAGATACATGATCACAGCAGTAGCAATACCCAGAAGGCACCCTGCCGCAACCTGCAGCGGTGTGTGACCGAGGAGTTCCTTGAGCTTCTCCTCATTTGGCAGATCAGCGCCGGTGATCCTCTCAAACATGTCAGCCATGACATTCAAAAGCTCGGCCTGTTTGCCGGCCTGATACCTTACATTCATGGCATCGTGCATTACCACTATGGCTACGATCATGGCAACAGCAAAGACAGCACTGCCAAAACCTTCGTAAAGTCCGGTCGCGACTGCAACAGATACGACAGTGGCGGAATGGCCGCTGGGCATGCCGCCGTCCCCGAAAAGTCTCTCAAAACTGAATTTTTTTGTCAGGATCAGATTGCTTATACACTTGAAGACCTGCGCTAAAAACCAGGATACGACTCCGACTATCAGGATCCTGTTGGTAATGATCTGTAGGAAAAACTCCATGCTATCCCTTTCTTATTCCATTAGCTCTAATATATTTTACTCAATAAAATACAAAATAAAAGACTTGCAAAAACGGCATCACATAAAAAAGATGCCGCAGGTCTTCCCTACGGCATCTCTACAAACAAACTCAAAACTTATATATAACGGTCTCGTTCTTACGCTTATGATGATACATTACCATTAAGGCACCACAAGGAAACATCTGTTAACAATTCGTGAACAAAGGCTGTTAATTTTGAAATCTCATTCATAATGCATGTCTGTTCACCCGGAAAACGCGGCAAAACAGCGGTTTTGAGTCAGCGCACCATTACGGTGACAGATTTTCAGCAAGGTGGTGCTTGATGTTTTTTCGCGCTGAGCGGATACTGAATTCACATCTGCAGGTGATATTTGCGAAAGGAACGGATCTGACATGGTCGAATTCGGTGAACAGCTAAGAAGAGCAAGAGAAGCAAAAGGATTGACGCAGCAGTCTCTGGCAGAACAATTATATGTAACAAGGCAGTCTGTATCCAGATGGGAATGCGGCGACCGTTATCCGGATCTTCTTACCACAACGAAGATTGCTCAAATACTTGAAGTAAGCCTTGACGACCTTTTATCCGGAAAAGAAATGGAAAAAGTAGTAGAAAGAAATCCTGTAGTTGAAAACAAAGTTGCAAACAACATAATGACCGCGCTTTATGCAGTTGTCTTACTGTCAATGTTCATTCCAATACTTAATGGCTTATTGACACATCAGCCGCCCGCCGGAACCAATATGCCGGGAAATGACACCTATGTGATCATCCAGACAATAGTAGTGATCCTTGAGCTGTTCAGCTTTACGTTCGGACTTGTCAACGCGATAAAAGGCTCTCTGTCGCCCAAAAGGATGGGCGCGGTGATCGGAGCTTATTTCGCTGCCAACTTCATTACCGGAACACAATCATTGATAAGGGTCTTTCCTCCGGAGGCAATCCTGTCAGGAATAAATAACGGACAAGCATTCAAACTGTTATTCCTGATAATGATCTTTATGTTTCCAAGCATTGCCGGAGCAACCGGAACATTCTTCTATTTCATCAGAAACAATAACCTTGCCTTATGGCCGGTACTGATCACAATAGCTTCTGTTTTCAGCATAATCCTCATCATTTCGAGCAAACTGACGATGCTCACAAATTACAGTGATGTATACGCGATGAATCAGACTCTGAGCCTGGTATTGGGCATAGCGATCTATGCTCTGATCATCTATCAGACATTTACCCTGATGATCAAAAGGAAAAAAGCAAAGCAAACAGCCGCCATATAAATATATCCGGGGTATCTCAAAAATGAGATGCCCCGTTCAGTCTGAGGATACAGCCTCACAAACCGCCTGTTAATAAACGATTTCCGTATCAGTCGTAATAATCGAACTCGAGTTCGCAGACCTTTACGGTATCGCCTTCCTTACAGCCCATTTTCCTGAGCTCCTCGAAAACGCCTTCATTCTCAAGCGTTCTCTGGAAGAAGTTGGTGGACTCGGTATCTTCGAAATTAGTCGAATTGAATATCTTGCTGATCCATTTTCCGGTAACTTCAAAGTTTCCGTCTGCGTTGATTATGATCTCGAACTTCTTACCCTCATCAAAGGTATAGACCCTCTCACCGCCCTGGACTATGTCGTGAAGCACCGTAGGCGGAAGCTTCGAGACTTTCTCGGTGATCTTGTCAGCAAGTTCCTGAATGCCTATCTGTCCGGCTGCGGAGATGATGAAAACGTCCTCATATCCCAGTTCAGTGACATTGTTGACAAACTCCTGAGCCTCTTCATCAGTTATCCCGTCGCACTTGTTGCCGACAACGATCTGAGGTCTTGACGCAAGCTCAAGACTGAATTCTTCGAGCTCCCTGTTGATCGTCCTGAAATCATCCATGGGATCCCTGCCGTCTGTTCCGGAGAGATCGACAACATGGACAAGAAGTCTTGTCCTCTCGATGTGTCTTAAGAAATCATGTCCTAAGCCCGCACCTTCGTGGGCATTCTCGATGATTCCAGGAATATCCGCAATGACATATGAGAAATCATCCTTTGACACAACGCCGAGCACGGGCTCAAGTGTCGTAAAAGGATAATCGGCGATCTTCGGCTTAGCCCTTGTAAGCACTGAAAGGAGGGTTGATTTCCCTGCATTCGGGAAACCGACAAGGCCAACATCGGCGATG
>JAGCZE010000009.1 GCA_017960415.1 Lachnospiraceae bacterium | reverse complement strand
GTTTGTTGGAATCATGTTTGCAGCTGTAACGGCGGTAATCCTCCTGACGGATATACATCCTGCCGACAGCTATTATGGGGAAAGTGCAGTACCTAAAGAAAACATTTCCGGACATGTTACAATGTCCATCAGATGCGATATCCTGGATGGGATCGCCGAATCGGATTTCATTCCCGAAAACGGATATATCCTTGAAGAAACCGAATTTGCCATAAGCGAAGGAGATACAGTCTACGACATACTGATCGAGGCTGCAAAGCAATACGGCATCAGCGTGGAGCATAAAGGAACTTCCGATATGGCGTATATTTCCGGAATCAATTATCTGTATGAACTGGATTACGGCGATCTTTCGGGATGGGTATATATGGTGAACAATGAACTTCCGTCGGTGGGCTGTGCAGGGTACAGACCTTGCGACGGAGATCGTATAGAGTGGTGCTATACGCTGGACCTTGGAAATGACTGTAAGAAAACTGAATAATTGATTAATATGATCGGGTAGGACTGCAGGAGAACAGTACATAAAGAAGAGTCTGGTACAGGAGTATATTTTAATGGATAGGGAGGCGGATCATGCGCAGTTTTAGGGATCACAACCCTGTAACAGTCACATTTTATTATATGGCGGCTGCGGCAATCGGGATGTTTACGATGGATCCGGTTTTGCATGTTCTGACCGTGATGGGTGGATTCGTACAGTTTCTGATGCAAAGGACAGGAAAGAAAATCGCAACCCACCTGTTTTTCTGGGGGCTGGGACTGATCCTTGCGCTTATCAGACCTATCTTTAACCATAACGGAGCTACGGTCCTGTTTGTGGTCAATGACAATCCGATCACGAAAGAAGCCTTTATTTACGGAGCAAACACTGCAATCATGGTTGTCGGGGTGCTGTATCTGTTCAGGGTGTTTTCGATCATTATGACGAGTGACAGATTACTGTATCTGTTCGGGAGATTTTCACCGAAGACGGCTTTGATCATGTCAATGGGTCTCAGGTATATTCCGCTTCTGCGGGAAAAAAGCAGGCAGATCAAAGCTGCTCAGACCGCAATAGGCATAAACAGGGACGATAACGCAATAGATCGGATAAAGGCGGGAATGAACGTGTTCTCAGCAACAGTTTCCTGGGGCCTGGAAAATGGGATCATTACCGCTGACAGCATGGCCGCACGCGGATACGGAAAAAGAAAGAGAACATGTTTCAGCGCATACGGAATGCTCTCGTCGGATATACTGCTGATCCTTGTTACGACAATATTAATGATACCAACGGTGGCCGCGCTTGCTTCAGGGAGGCTCAACACGGTGTTTTATCCGGTATTTAGGATGGAGCCGCTGTCGGTTGGAGCGGTTGCAGGTTATATTTCATACGGCATATTGATGTTTGTTCCGGTGATTCTTGATCTGGCTGTTGATATCAGATGGAATATTTTGAGAAAACGTTGAACTAAACATCGGAATTCTGTAAATCCGGTGAATTATTATGATCAGCATTTTATGGGGAATTGATATATGGAGATCCTTAATGTAGAAGATCTGACATTTACATATCCGGGCGTTTCGAAACCGGCGCTTAATAATATCGGACTCAAACTCTACGAAGGCGAATTTGCTGTATTGTGCGGCAGTACAGGGAGCGGGAAATCCACTCTTCTGAAGCTGCTGAAGGAAGAATTGAGACCGCAGGGAGATTTTAAAGGCAGTATTACTTTTGCGAAAGATGACATCCGGATAGGCTTTGTTGCCCAGAATCCTCATGAACAGGCAGTGACCGACAAGGTCTGGAATGAGCTGGTATTCGGTATGGAAAATGGGGGTTATACTCAGACGAAGATGGCTGCCCGTGCCGCAGAGATGGCTGGTTATTTCGGAATAACCGAATGGTATGATAAGAGCGTAAATGAGCTGTCGGGAGGACAGTTGCAGCTCTTAAATCTTGCTTCCGTGATGGTAACGGATCCGGATATACTTATTCTGGATGAGCCTACGGCACAGCTTGATCCGGTTGCAACATCAGATTTTTTTGAAGCTGTAAGAAAGCTGAACAGGGATTTTGCGGTGACAGTCATAATTGCCGAACATAGGCTGGAGGAACTTTTACAGGCCGATGACAGACTCCTCGTAATGGCAGAAGGCAGGATATGCACAGACGGCAGATGCAGGGATGTCATAGGGGGGATCAAAGCTTCATCGCCTCTGTTTGATGCATTTCCGACTGCGTACAGACTGTATGAAAGCATCAGATGTGGCAGAGCCGGCGGGGAAGCCCCGGAAGAGGGAAACCGCCTGAGTGATACAGACATGGATACCCGGGACGAGGGAAAGAGTCTGAATGGTGCAGACAGGGACACCTCAATAGAGAGAAACTACCAAAACCGGATCGAAGGGGAAACCTTGAAAGATGCCAACTTTACGAATTATAATGACAAAATACCCCTGACTGTCAGGGAGGGCAGAGATTTTATAAGAAAGCTGATTGAAGAAGGGCGTATAGGTCAGACTGCATATATAAAAAGTGAACAAAAAACAAATTATGCCGATACAACCGCGATAAAATCCGGAAAAACATGCAGTACGAGTTCGACCGGTGTAAAAGACGGTAAATCGTTCGGAGAAAAAGCTTGTAATACAGAAAAAAACGTAAGTTCCCGCGAAAAAGCCCTTGAAATAAAAAACGTCTACTACAGATATGACCGGTTTTCTGCGGATGTTCTTTCATGTTTTGATCTGACTGTTTACAGCGGAGAGATTTTCTGTATACTCGGCGGCAACGCTTCGGGAAAGACTACCGCTCTAAATGCTGCGGCAGGACTGATAAGGCCTTATAGCGGGATGGTGAAGATATTTGGTAAGAAACTGCGGGATTACAAAAACGAAAGTCTTTACAACAATTGTGTTGCGATGCTCCCACAGGATGTTCAGACACTTTTTATGTACAATACCGTAAGGGAAGAGCTTGAAGGTATGGGTAAAAGCGCTGAAAATGCGCATATTACCGAGCTTTTGAAACCTATGTACGATATTGATGCTGTCATGGACAAACATCCATATGATCTTTCGGGCGGAGAACAGCAGATAGTGGGACTGACCAAGGTTTTGTACGCACATCCGAAGCTCTTGCTGGCAGATGAACCAACCACCGGCATTGATGCCGGGAAAAAGCGTATTTTTGCGGGTATACTCAGAAAATTGAAAGATGACGGGATCACGACGGTAATTGTCACTCATGATGCCGAATTTGCCGCTTTGTGCGCGGATCGCTGCGCATTGTGCTTCAGAGGAGCCATTGTTTCGGTGTGGGAACCGGAAGTGTTCTTTACCGACAATGCCTTCTATACAACAACTGTCAGCAGGATGACAAAGGGAATACTTGAAAGAACAGTAACGCTTGAGGCGGTCCTCCGGCGACTGTTATAGTAAATGAAAAACCGATTGTTGTCATTGAAAATGAAAACCGACGATTGTCAAAATAACCGGGAATACCATTTCGACCGGCTTAAGAAGTTACACATTTAATTCTCTTTCGGAGGCAGTTTTGTTTGTTATAAAAAATCAAAAGATCAGATCGGTCCTGAAGGTCGCGATACCCTTTGTGCTGATCCCGGCGGCCGCTGTGTCGGGAGTGCTTCTGTTCGACGAGCAGAAACACCTGATTGTATCGCTTACAGTTGCGGTACTTTCGCTACTGCTGTTTTATACGGGATTTGAAAAAAAGAGTACAGGAACGAGGCGTATGGTGCTGGTTGCGATCATGACGGCGATCAGTGTGCTCGGAAGGTTTATACCATTCTTTAAACCCATCACCGCGATCACTGTGATCACGGCGATGTACCTTGGAAGCGAAGCAGGTTTTCTTGTGGGATCTTTATCGGCGCTGATCTCGAATTTTTATTTCGGACAGGGACCGTGGACCGCATTTCAGATGCTGTCGTGGGGGCTTATCGGATGGATAGCGGGCCTGTTTGCGATGCAGCTAAAAAAAAGCAGGATAATGCTGTATATATACGGAATCCTGTCGGGCATCATGTTTTCCCTTATTATGGATATATGGACCGTATTGTGGTACAATGCTGGATTTGACAAAAAGCTTTATATCGCGTCCATAACAGCAGCAATACCGCACACAATACTGTATGCGGTATCGAATCTGATCTTTTTATATGTTCTCGCAAAACCCTTCGGTGAAAAAATGGAAAGGATCAAACTGAAATACGGAGTATGACGCATAGAAAAAAATTTACTGACTGTGAAATATATTAACTG
>JAGCZE010000119.1 GCA_017960415.1 Lachnospiraceae bacterium | reverse complement strand
TCTGGTGATCGTAGACGAGCTGTCTCCGGCCTTGATCTGGTAGAAGTCGATGGTGTATGTACCTGCAGGAAGCTTGGATCCGGTAGTGATCGGGATAAACTCGATATTATCCGAACCAATCTGGATATTGGATGATGACGAGCTGATATACTTCGAACCGTTCCTGATAGTGAAGCACAGAACGGTAACGCCCGATGCAACACCCAGATCGGTTGCCGTAAGCTTGATGGTAGGAGCGGCGGTAAGCAGCTTACCTGTCTCTTCCTTTACGAAGAAGCCATCCTTTGATGACTCAAGGTATACGAAGGTTGACTCATTCTCCTGAGTATTCAGGGTCAGCATCGTATCAATGCTCTTGCTGCCTTCAACTACAGCCTTCTCGGTATATTTCTCGGTTAACGAGTAAGCAACATCCTTGGCCATAAAATCGAAACGTGTCTTAACCGAAGGATTGTCAACACAAGTGATGTTCAGGGCAATTGCATTGCCTGTACCTGTCAGGCTCACATCGGTAGCCTTGATGATAGCCTTTCCGCTGCTGAAGGAAACCGGAGCAACCGTACCGGTGGAGGTAACGGTTCTCTCATCCTGTTCAACGAGCAGCGAAGGATCCTCAATAACTTCACCGTACTGGTCTTTTACGGTAGCAACCAGGATGAGCTTATCATCAACAACTGTATTGACATTCAGCTTATTCTTGTTATTAAGCGATGTAATAGTAATGGTCTGAGGCTTTCTTGCGCCACGTACTTCGAGAACAATACTGTTGATCTTCTTTCCGTTCTCATCCTTGATGGCGATCTCTACAGATCCTGTGGAAAGAGGATATAATAAGGTACCGCCGGAAGAAGCATCGCCGACAATGAGCAGCTTGTTCTGATTTGCGGACTCAATAGTGTAATAGAGTTCGGGAAGAGTCTTGGTGGTTCCGTCCGACATATAAACGAGAGCTTCGAATACATTGAATGTGCTGTCATCGATCTCGATCGTATGCTTTACGGAATTCTTCTCTGATGACTTCAGGTAAACACCGTCATCCTTGGTAATGGTATAAACGATGCTGTTGATCTGAGGCTTCTTTGCGATAATGCTGCCCGATCCGGGAACCTTTATCGACTTGCCTGCGGCATCCTTACCTGTGATCAGTGTCAATGAAAGCTTGGTACCGCCTTCATCGCTGAATGTTACGCTGTCTCCTGTCAGGAATGCGATCAGATCGACGGTCTCCTGCTTGATGACCAGATCTCCGACATTCTCAAAAGGACTCTCGGTATTGTAAATATTGATCGAACCGGCAACCTTCTTGGTCAGCTCGATACCGTTCTTATCAAAATACTTGAACTCGATAGCAGTAGGCTCAAATACGGGTACCTGTGCGGTTGCAAGCTCTACTCTTGTAACATCCTCGATATTGTAGGATGCTGCCTTGAAGCTTCCGGTCTCGCTGCCGACCTTTACAAAAAACTCCTTGCCGGCTTCGAAATCGTCGTACATCTTAACTGCAAGCTCGCCGTTCGAGTACTTAACTTCTTTTACGTTGATCAGATAAGCGATCTCGATTCCGTTCTCAAAATAAGAAAGGGAGATATCGCTTGCCTTGGTACTGCTGCTTACATTGTCACCCGCGATAGTGAAAGCATCAAGCTCTTTCTGAGTGATAACCATCTTCTTTACCTCAGGGGTAGGTGTAGCGGTAGGCGCAGCGGTAGGAGTAGGTGTAGGAGTAGCAGTAGGTGCAGCGGTAGGAGTAGGTGTAGGTGCTGTGGTAGGTACAGAAGCAGCATCGCCGCCTACAGTCTTGCTCTCGCCTGCCTTAACAGTGGTCTTGGAACCGTCTTTTTCTTTAACGGTAACCTTCTTGCCGCTGTTGTTCTTAACAGTGATAACCGCATCATCTTCCTTGCCTGTTACGCTTGTTCCTTCAGAACCTTCTTTGAGTGTGATGTCCGCAGCCTTATATACATAAAACTTAATGGGCAGATCGGTGGAGATTGTTGCACTGGTCTTCTTCACATAAACTGTTGTAACAGCCGAAGAAGCACCGCTGATATCAACAGAACCACCCTTGTAGGTGTACAGTTTACCGACGGTTCCGTTGTTCACAAGGCTCAGAGTAGTCTTGGAGCTGACTTTGAGCGTAGTAACCTTTCCCTCTACGTTCACGCTGTCAGTAGCATTTTTCTTTGCAAGGGTTAATGTCTTAACTTCAGCACCCTTTGCAACATTAAAAGTAATCTTCTTGTCGGCAACCTTGATGGTATTTCCGACAGCCTTCTCCGTATAAACGGATGCATCATCTACAGTAATGCTCTTAAATACGGCATTGTTCTCGATAGTTGCCTTGCCGGCCTTGATATAAAGAGCTATCGTACTGTATTTACCGTCATTGATCTTGATAGTAGCCTTGTCATCAACCTTGAGTGTGACCTTGGTATACTTTCCGCTCGTAAGAGCTTCATTCAAAGCACTCTGGGAGTTGACGGTGATACTTGTCGAAGCAGCCTCGGCGGGTATGCTGCCCATCACAAGTACAAGAGCGAGCAGAACCGCGAGAATCCTCGTAAATCTTTTCATATGTTTCCTCCTATTCTTTTGATCCTGATGCCCCCAAAAAGCGGCACCGTTATCTTTTGGGGAGACAAATGCAGTCTCCATGTATAAAATTATAACCTATTTGCTTTGTCTGTACAATGACAAATTAAGGTCAATTATATGGCATTGTAAAATGAGCAGATTTTACTGCATTTTTATGTTTCCACTTATCAAACGAGAACATTTTTTACTGCACATTTATGATCCCTCGTATCGACAATTCGTTGAGTACAATGAGTCCGGCCATTATTACGAACGCGATGATCAGCGGAGTTGTCAGAACCTTTCCCTTCTTCTCGGGCTTCTTGAAAATATTGCAGATATGTTCCCATCTGCCGCAACGTCTGGCAATGCATCTAAGCAACATGAATGCCAGGAATCCGCCGATCGCCGCAGGGAAAAGACTTCCTCTTATTGACGAGAGGACATTTGCGGTCGATACCCCTGCAGCTGAATTTGCGAAAATTGATTCCATCGTGATATCCTCAGATCCTATGATACTGATGACCAGATCTTTGGTCTGGGTATCTCCGGCCTCTATAGCCTCCTGCAGCAGTGCCTTAAAGTATTCCAGCAGCTTCGGCAGCACATAGATCAGTGTTGTTGAGAACGAATTGACCAGCAAGTGTACGACCATACTCGAGAATATTGAGTCCGTAGCTTCCACGATCATCGCAAATACTACGCCCATGGCGATCGCATAGCTGATCTGGTTCAGATTGCCGTGTAACAGTCCGAACAGCGCGCCGCTCAAAAAAATTGCAGCCAGCGGATTGACCTTACGATAGGTATTGTATAATACTCCCCTGTATGTCAGTTCTTCACAGAAAGCCGGGATCACTGCTACCACAAGCAGCGCAACCGAATATGGTATCTCCGAGCTTACGTCGACCATGACATTGCTGATAGCATTCTGCGAATACAGCAGGGAAATCGTATTGAGCAGCACAAGCACCGGCATCATGCAGATATAAAAGAGCAGGCACAGTAAAATATTTGATATCCTGATCTTTTTAAACCTGCACGGCTCAGCCGACTTTCTGATAAAAAACAGATAACACAGTACCGGAATAACATATAAGACCTGTGAAACCAGCAGATTTGACGTGTTGGTTTTTATTAGTTTGCCCAGTCCCAGAAGCATAAGTATCTGCGGCAAAGTCACAAGTATAAGAAAAACGATGTTTACCGCGTTGACATACTTCTGATCATTCCTGTCATCAATATTATTCACTTTAAAAACTTCCTCCAGTTCCGGAACCCGGGCCGGCTGCCGCAGCATGCGTCCGCACGGCTGTTCCATATTTTTTACAGCAATCAAAAGCAGTATAGCTTTGAACAGTATTTATATGATACATCATTTTGAATATAAACGCAATTTTTCCTGTTAATCACACCCCGGATATGCTATAATATGCGCGAAGCAATTCAGAGCTTTGCCGAGCGTATAAACACGGAGGAAAAAAATATGATCCAATTAGGAAAGGTACAGACACTCGAGGTCTTAAGGACCACTTCGATAGGAGCCTACATCGGTGAAGCTCCCGATCCGCTTGCCGTATTTTCGAAGCAGGCTTCCGCCAATTCGTCGAGCCTGACCGAGGTTACCGACGTCCTGCTGCCTTCAAATGAGATCAAAACTCCGTTGAAAACCGGAGATACCGTCAGGGCCTTCATTTACCTCGATTCTGAAGACAGGCCCGTTGCTTCGCTGAAGGAGCCCGTTCTGACCATAGGTAAGATCGCTTCTCTGGAAGTATCTGATGTAAACAGGACCGGAGCCTTTCTTGAATGGGGATTTCCGAAACAGCTCTTTCTGCCTTTCAAGGAGCAGACCGCCCGCCCCGTTCCGGGCGACCACGTGCTCGTGACCCTTTATGTGGATCGTTCGAAACGTTTGTGTGCGACCATGAAGCTCTACAAATACCTGAGACTCGATTCCGAATACAAGGCCTCCGACCGTGTCTACGGAACCGTATACGAGATCGACGGGCGCCACGGTGCCTATATTGCCGTTGATGATCTTTTCTCCGG
>JAGCZE010000118.1 GCA_017960415.1 Lachnospiraceae bacterium | reverse complement strand
CTTATGTAATGCTTGGCGGAGCCGTTCCTAATCCCAGACTGGGACTTGTTTATGAAGGTATTGAATTATGTAAAAAAGAAGGTATAGATTTCCTGCTTGCGGTAGGCGGCGGAAGTGCGATCGACTCTGCAAAGGCGATCGGATACGGCGTCACAAACGACGGCGATGTCTGGGATTATTATGATTACAAACGCACCGTCAATGACTGCCTTCCCCTCGGAGTTATCCTGACTATCGCTGCCACAGGAAGTGAGATGAGCGATTCATCGGTTATCACAAAAGAAGAAGGCCTTGTAAAACGAGGCTACAGCAGTGATTTCGGAAGACCGAGATTTGCGATACTCAATCCCGAGCTTACGATGACTCTTCCCGATTACCAGACCGCATGCGGATGCGCCGATATCATGATGCATACAATGGAGCGTTATTTCACAAATGGCGGGAATATGGAGCTTACAGACTCCATAGCTGAAGGACTGCTTCGTACCGTAAAGAAAAATGCCCTGATCCTTGTAAAAGATCCGAAGGATTACGATGCGCGTGCCGAGGTAATGTGGGCCGGCAGCCTTTCTCACAACGGCCTTACCGGCTGCGGAAATGACGGCGGCGACTGGATGACCCACAAACTCGAGCATGAACTCGGGGGCCTGTATGATGTGGCTCACGGAGCCGGCCTGGCAGCTATCTGGGGCAGCTGGGCAAGATATGTTTACAAGAACTGCCTGCATCGCTTCAAGAAATTTGCGTTAAATGTCATGGACGTAGAAAATAAAGGTTCTGACGAAGAAATCGCGCTCAAAGGTATCGAAGCGATGGAAGATTTCTACCGCAGCATAAAAATGCCTACCAACCTGCGCGAGCTCGGCGTCAACGCAACGGACGAGGATCTTGTTACGATGGCTCACAAATGTGCTGTGGGAGTGGGCGGAGCAATGGGTTCCGCGAGGCTCCTTAAAGAAGAAGATATGCTTGAGATCTTCAAAATGAGCAGGTAACAGACCTATTAATATAATAAATAAAAATGGAATGAACAGGTAACAAAAATAACTATGTCTGTTCAGTAACAGGATATATAAGGAAAACACATGAAAACACTCTGGAAACTGACCAAAGAAGCTGCCCGCTACAAAGGGCTTTATATCATCGCAATCCTGTCCACCTTCGGGCTGACTGTCGTCAATCTGTCAGCCCCCAAGGTGCTCTCTTCAATGACCGGGATCGTCGAAAAAGGCGTTGACGGCAATTCATTGAACAGCATAAAGAAACTGGCATTGCTGCTCCTCGTGCTCTATCTGCTGAGGGTTTTGTTCAGGTTCCTGAGCAACTACCTCGCCCACCGTGCCGCATGGTATCTGGTAGGCGACTTGAGAAGCCGACTTTAAGACAAGCTTCAGAGTCTTGACCTGGGTTTCTTTCATGATAAGCAGACCGGAGATCTGATGAGCCGTATCGTAAATGATACAAGAGATTTTGAGCTGCTTTATGCCCACATGATCCCCGATATCATCACAAATCTTGTGACCTTTACCGGTGTACTTGTAATACTGCTTACGATCAACTGGAAACTTGCACTCATAACATGTGCCCCTATCCCGCTGATCCTTGTCTCGGGAGTGATATTTTCGAAGATCGTCAGGCCTTTCTTTAAGGCTTCCCAGAAAGTAATGGGTGAATTGAATGCCCAGCTGCAGGACAGCCTTTCAGGACTGCACGAGATACAGGCCTTCGGTCAGGAAAACTATGAGGGCGAACGTGTGCGTAAAAAAAGCTTTGAGCAGGTTGTTGCAATGCTGCGCGCCCTAAGGGCAAGCGCAATCTTCCACCCTTGCGTTGAGCTGCTCTCATCCGCCGGAACCGTACTGGTTGTATTCTTCGGCGGATATCTGGCATACCAAAAACAGCTCTCTGTAGCAGACATTGTTGCTTTTGTCCTCTATCTTTCCCTGTTTTATGCACCTGTTTCCGGGCTTGCAAACCTGCTTGAAAACCTTCAGCAATCCCTTGCAGGTGCCGAGCGTGTGACACTGATACTCGATACGCCTTCGGCTATTGAGAATGCGCCGGATGCCGTACCCTTGGAAAACGTAAAAGGTGCAGTCAGCTTCGAGGATGTTTCATTTAACTATGAAAACAAGATACCTGTATTAAAAAAGATATCATTTTCATGTGAGCCCGGAATGATGGTCGCACTCGTCGGTCCGACCGGCGTTGGAAAAACAACCGCAACACAGCTTATCTCGCGTTTTTATGATCCGGTTGAAGGCCGTGTGCTGATAGATGGTTATGATATCAGACATGTGACCTTGGAGAGCCTGCGTCACAATATTTCACCCGTTCTTCAGGATACATTCCTTTTCAATGGGACCATAGCCGAAAACATCGGATATGCGCGTCCCGATGCGACCGCCGAGGAGATCGAAAAAGCAGCACGGGCCGCAAATATCCATGAGGATATCCTTCATATGCCCGACGGCTACGAGACCCAGGTAGGCGAAAGAGGTCTTCGTCTTTCAGGCGGTCAAAAACAGCGCGTAGCCATAGCCCGCGCCATTTTGAGAAACAGTCCCATAATTATACTTGATGAGGCAACAGCCTCGGTAGACGTACAGACCGAGCGTCAGATACAGGCAGCGATCGCCGAACTGACAGGCAAACGCACGATCATAGCCATTGCACACAGACTCTCCACGATCATGAATGCAGATCTTATCCTGGTGATCCACGAGGGTGAAATTGTCGAGCGCGGAACTCATGCCGAACTGATGGAAATGAAAGGATATTACTACAGGATGCAGCTGGCAGGACAATAAAAATATGCAAAACCATTAATTTTCATTATTCGGATTGACTT
Organism: Lachnospiraceae bacterium; assembly: GCA_017960415.1. The sequence continues at coordinate 1,765 of JAGCZE010000118.1, read as the reverse complement.
TTTTTATTGTCACGACGGTCTCTATATGCCCTGTCTGTGGGAACATGTCTACCGGAACTACACGTTCCAATCTGTAATTATGTCCGGCAAATAGCTTAATATCCCTTACGAGCGTTTCCGGATCGCATGAAACATAAACTATGCGGGGAATATTCAATTTCGCAGCCGCATTGATAAATTCCGGAGTCGAACCGCTTCTGGGCGGGTCCATGACAAGTATGTCAGGAATTTTGGCTATAATAGCATTTTCGTTCTCACAATGTTGTTTTCCCGGATTATTCTTTCTGTCAGAAATTTCCTCGGACAGTCCCTGCAGATACTCGGTTGCGTCGGCACAGATAAAATCAATATTCTCTATTTTATTCCTTTCTGCATTCTCAACCGCATCCCTTACTGCATCGGGATTCAGCTCGATCCCGGTCACATGGCCGGCGCGGCGGCTTAAGAACATTCGTATGGTTCCGGTCCCGCAGTAAGCATCAAGAACGTGGTCTGTAGACTTCGGCGATGCCATATTCAGAGCCAGATCATAGAGTTTGCCTGTCTGGGCTGAATTGATCTGGAAAAAGGCCGAAGGCGAGATTCTGAATTCAAAACCGAGTGAATCGTCAATGACATATCCCTTGCCGTATATCACGATGTTTCGTTCTCCCAGGATCATATTTGTGTGCTTGTTGTTTATATTCTGAACGATCGTAACGATCCCCGGGAATTTTTGCCTCTAGAGCTTAATAAAATTGTTTTTTCCTTCGAACTGCACTTCTGCGGTCACTATTACGACCATAAATGCTTTTTCGCCGTGATACCCAGCGGCACGAACAAGAACATGCCTTAAGAAACCGGTCTCTCTGTCTTCGTCATAGATCTTCATCTTATAGTGTGAGGCCAGTTTCTTTATCTCATTAATAATTGCATCCGCGGTTTCGTCTTCGAGCAGGCATCCGCTGACATTGATAACATCATGGGAGTCCTGTGCATACATTCCGCGTATCACATTTCCCTTTTTATCCCTTGAAAATACGCTGTGTACTTTATTTCTGTAATAAAACGGAGAATCACAACCGATTATTTTTTCAACCTTTATATCAAAATCCTTAAATAATTTTTCGATCCTTTTCTGCTTGTCCGCCAGCTGCTTTTCGTAAGGTATCCCTGTATTGCTGCAGCCCCCGCATTTGCCTGTATATGGGCATACTATAATGTTTTTATTCTTTTCAGAACGGTTATTCTTTATATTTTGTGTATCTTTCACCCTACATCCTCTCTTCTGGCCTTCATATTCTTCTTCATCTCATACATACGCTCATCCGCAACCCTGTAAACCGCCTCAACGATATCGGAAGATCCGGATACGGCAGCGTCATTGCTGCGGCAAATGCCGTAGGAAAAGCTCAAAGGAAGGGGCTTTCTGTCAGCATTCAGCTCTTCACCCAATTTATCCATTTTTTCGACAATACGCTGATCGACATCATTTTCGAGCCCGGGTATTATGACAACAAATTCGTCTCCGCCCATACGTCCGGCAGTAACCGGCTCATTCTCACAGGCCCCTTTCATAACCTTTGAAAAATCGATAAGAAGCCGATCGCCTTCCTGATGCCCGTACCGGTCGTTCGTAAGCTTCAGGTAGTTAATGTCAATGCTGATGAGCGCAAATACACCTTTGCTGTGTCCCAGATCAAAGAACATCTCCTCGCACCTGGTCCTGTTGGCCAATCCGGTCATAAAATCCTCATGAGCCAGCCTGTCCATTGCTTCGGCACGG
>JAGCZE010000117.1 GCA_017960415.1 Lachnospiraceae bacterium | reverse complement strand
TCAGGATCAGGTTCGGGTTCGACTTCAGGTTCCGGATCTTCAGGATCAGGATCGGGTGATGCGTCTACTACTGAGACAACTCAGGGATTTACACTTGACTATGTATACAGTAATCTTGCGGCAGGTAAGAAATTCCAATTCAGGATCATCGGTACTGCAGGTACTGCAAATGAAAGAGGATGCAAACCTGTAAAGGTTGCTGTAAAGAAGGCAGCAAAGGGTATAACCAAGTTAACACTTGATGTTTCAGCAAATGCTGCACCTATCAAGAATGGCTATGATTTTGCAGTTTATAAGGTTCCTGCAGCTGCATCAGGTTCGGGCAGCGGTTCAACTTCAGGATCAGGAAACGGAGCAGGCAGTGGTTCAGGCGATGCCGCAACGAAAGCACCTACTACTCCTGATGAAGGCGGAATCAACACCTGGTATACTATTCTTCCTTACAATAAGGAGGCAACAGTTACCGATTATATCATTCCTACAGGTGATTTTACTCCTTACAAGAAATTTGATTCTGAGAAGGTCACTGTAGCTAACATGTTTACTAAGGTTAAGGTTAAATTTGTTTCGGTTAACGACCTGTTCAGACTTGCAGAAGCAGATAAGAATACCGACAGTCTGTATCTCTACATAAGAAAGTCGGCAGCTGTTGGAAAGCCCGCCGGTCTTTGGTCAAGCAAGTTTGATGTTTCATCTATAGCAGGCAAGCCTGTTCCGGATCTTCTTAAGGCAGGAGAAACGACTATAGCTACCAAGACTGAGAAAGAAATGTATCAGGCGAAGTTCAGTGCAGCATCGGGTGATACCGGTACAGCTTTCGAAATTCTGGTTATCAATGCAGCTGATAAAGCTAAGCTTGATGATGGAAAGATCGATATGACAACCGCAAAGTGGACCAAGTACAATGCCACCAAGGGATTCAAGCTGGGTATCAAGTCCAAGTATGGTGAGATTGGTGAGAAGGCAGAGAACCATGAACTCGCTGACGGCGACTACATCCTTGTAAGACGTGCAGGAGTTAAGAAAAAAACACTTGCTTCTGAATACGTAGTAACCAAGATTTCAGGCGATAATTGGGTAGTAGATAAACTTACAGACGGCAAGGCACCCGCAGGTTCTACCAGCGGATCAGGTTCAAGCACCTCAGGCTCAAGCACCTCCGGTGGTGGAACATCTTCCGGATCGTGATATCTCTGATCAACGGATCAACTGATCGGAAATGATTAAGTAATAATATAGAGGGCAGTTCTTAAAACTGCCCTCTTTTCAGTAAAAGGGTCTCATGGGGCATGGAGGTTATGTGAGATGATGAAGAAGATTATTAGCTTTATTGCAGTACTTGGTATAGTATTTACCGCATTTGTGCCGGGAATGGGAACAGTACATGGTGTATTTGCGGCCGATACGGATACGGTGATAGATACGGCTCTTATCGGATCCGACTTGACCGATGGGTCGGATTCTGATGTCATGCTTTCCGAAGAGACCGATGTAAACATCTCCATCATCTCAGAAGACTTTCTTCTTCCGACAGGTGGAGTTGACCCGATAATCGGTATCGGAACCGAACTGGACGAAGACTATGATCCCCCCAAAGACAGTGAAAATGAACTGTTAGAAATAAAGGGCATTAAGGGTAGAACCCTTAACAGCGCTGATCCCGAAGCAAATAACGGGGCCGGGACGTATGCATATGATCGGCTGAGCGATGTTCAAAAGTATATCTACAATTCATTTTCAAATGCTGTTGCTTCATTTCGCGGTAGTGATAAATATCGTGAAGATCTGAATGATGAAAACGGTTCAGTAATTTGTGAGATCACATTTGAAGAAGATCAAAAATGTAATGCAGATGACATTAGTTATGCCTTAACGGGTTATCTTATGGATAATCCGCAGAACTATTATTTGATAAACTATTATAGCTACAGATATAAAACAGACTGGAGCTATGTCAAAATCACCTGGGAACTGGATGATTACTATTATTCCTACAAAAACCGTCAGGAAGCTGACAGGGATATAGAAAACATCGGATCTGTCTGGGTAGAGGAGCTACAGGATATCATTGAGAACAATAAAGAAGACGGTGAATATCTTGCTGCTGTGCGAGCACATGATCTGATAATAGACAGGATCAATTATACATATATACCCGGGACTACAGATCCACAAACAGCAAAATGGGCACACTCCATAGCGGGTGTATTTACCGGACAGGGAGCTGTATGTGATGGATATGCGCGTACATACCAATATCTTCTGAATAAATGCGGAATAGAAAATGTATATATTGTAGGCGTAACGCAAAAGAACGATCCGAAAGCCGGACATGCATGGAATGCTGTAAAGTTTGGTGAAGAATGGTGCTTGATCGATGTAACATGGGATGATTGCGGTAAAGAGTCGACCGGAAGCAATGATATGTACTATTCATTTTTTGCAATTCCTCAAAATGAATTTAAAAAAATGCATATTCCTGATGAGGCCGGAGATTCCGGTATGTACGAATTACCGTCTTTCAGCAGTAGCGACCAGCATACCTACTACAAATACTTTAACGGATACGCAAACGGAAGCCTTACGGACGCGGCTTCTGCACAGGCAGTGTATGACGCTGCAGCGTCAAAGAAGCCTGATTTTACAACCTATCTGTATTTTTCGGCAGCCGATTCTGACGAATTAAGCATAATGAGCCAGCTGATAGGCAGATTTTCAGCTTATTCCAGCTCTTATTTCGGATATGTATTCAGGATCGAATATACCGACGATATTGAGAACCCGGCTACTGAGATAACGCTCACACCGGACAAGCTGAGTATCGAGATCGACGCTACCGGAGAGATAACGGCTGAGATTGCAGAGGACAGCGATGACAGGATTTTATTTACCCTGGATGAGAATAAATACTGTTCGATCGTTTCCAAGGGCAAGACGGCGACCATTACAGGCAAGAAGAACGGTAAGGCGGTAGTTACAGCCAAAACAGTGAAGGGCAAGGCTGTGGCAACCTGCGAAGTGACTATCGGTACCGGAATACCTGATCCGGATGATATCAATGTATGGCAGAACGGCGGAAAGGATTACAAGAAGATTAAACTTGAACCGTCTATCACGGCCACAAACTGGAAGGATTCTAAGGGCAAAACCAAAGCCGGCAAGCTGGTTTGGCTGGCTTCCGATGAAGATATCAATATCGAATTTGACAGGGAAAAACATAAAGTTGAGACAAAGATAAAACCCACCAAGGGAAGCGTCAGCAATAAGGGTGTGGTTACTGCAAAGACCGCCGGAAGATTGTATGTATACTGCTGTGATACAGGCAGCTTCGATGTTGAAAGGTTTGTTGTGGAGGTTCTTGCTTCTCCTTCGAAATTACTGCTCGGAAGTACTTCCGGGGTGACAGAGTCAAAAGATGCATTGAAGAAGCTGAATCTGAACGCCGGTGAAACCGGAAGGGTTTATGTATGTCCCTTTGTTAAGGATGGTACAGCGGATGAGGCCAATCAATACACCGTGACTGTCGCCAAGCCTGAACAGGCGCAGTATGTGTCAGTTTCAAAAGTCAAAATGAGCAGCAAGGGAGCAATTTATTTCGATGTTTCTGCTTTGAATTTTGATCAGGCAAAGAATAAACCGGCAACGGTCAAGCTCGTGATCCAATGCGTACAGAGCGGAAAGAAAGCTTCGCTGACCGTTGTTGTCTGCAATCCCGTGACAGCGGTGCAGACCAGCGATCTTCAGGGAAAGACGACTTTGGCCAAGAAGAAGGACGCCCTGACAATGAAACTTGATCTGCAGACTTGTATCGAGGATATTTCCAAAACAACGGACAAATTGAAGATCTATGTCGGAAATACGTCTGTTGCACTTGATTCTGATGGCAAAAAGGTTATAGCTGATAAAGGCGCCACGGTGAAAGCAAAATTTGACGCAAAGACTATGAAATTGACCCTGACAGCCGGTCAGGATGCCGGACAGACCGCGCTGGTCTATCTCGGAGCCAATAATTCGCAGACAAAGAAAACCGCTTTGTTCCCGATACTGACGGTCGGAGCGGACGGAACGGTTAATCTGACAGCAAAGTAAGGGATAATGGGGGAAAGTAAATTGGAACACAAAGGAAAAACCGGATCTGCGTTGAAGTGTATTTCACTCTCGGCGGTCGTTGGGCAGGTTACCGATGAGAAGATAAGCGTTACCTCATGTACCGCGATGGCGTTGTTTATCATGTCAGCCGCGATCATGGCAGGAATGTCGATCAAAAAGAAAAGCATCGATTTTATCATGAACTCCTATCCGGATATCATCAAGTATTTTATACTTCCGCTTATGGCTATCATGGTATTTGGCGTTTATCTGATGGTCATAGAGAAGATGAGAAAAGACGGCGCGGGACTGTTCAAAACAATAAAGAAGAACCCCATATTTGCGATTTTCACGCTCGCCGTTATCCTGATGATCTGGAGTCAGATATACAATGGCATGGAATATGCTCTGAATGGATATTGTTCGGCATCTCTGGCTGAAACGTATCCTA
>JAGCZE010000116.1 GCA_017960415.1 Lachnospiraceae bacterium | reverse complement strand
TTTGATGATCGTAAAATCACACAATTCCGCTAATTTACGGCAGTTAAATATTATTTCCCACTTTTTGATTATTGCACTGGATATCAAAAAATGCTATACTTCACGAGTGAAAAGGGTTTTTTTACGGAATGGAGGTAATTCATTATGCCAGAAGATATGCAAGGCGGAAGAAAGAAAAACGTTACCGGACAAGGTAGCGGAGTGCATAAAAGAGAAGACGGTCTGGGTACCGGTCCCGTTGGAAGCGGCGGAGGTATGCCTCAGGGAGGGCCTAACGGAGGACCTTCGGGGCCTTCAGGCCCGTCCGGCAGCAGACCCTCATCGGGCGGTTATCCGTCGGGAGCCGGCACGACCAGAGCCGGTGGCGGCGGAATGCTGAAGATCATCGTTATTGTTGCGATTCTCGTACTCGGCGGCGGAGGAGGACTGTTCTCGCTGTTTGGCGGTTCGGGAGATTCCGGCAGCTCTGTAAGCAATTCAAGCAGTAACTCCACCGGCGGACTGAACCTTGGTTCACTGGCCGGAAGCCTGATCGGCTCGGGCTTCGGTTCAAGTACTTACCAGAATGTTTCGGGAACCAGCAGCAACTGGGTTACTTCCAAGAATACAGGTACACTGAATACCGAAGTAAGCAAGGAAGCGCGCGGCAGATATACGACTCTCGCAGGGAACGGCAAGGATACCGTTACGATGATGATATATATGTGCGGTACCGACCTTGAGAGTAAGCACGGAATGGCGACCAACGATCTGAACGAGATGATGAGGGCCACCATTTCCGATAAGATCAATATCATTGTTTATACGGGCGGATGCAGCAGGTGGAAGACCAACGGCATCAGCTCGAGCAACAACCAGATATACAAGGTTACAAGCGGAAAGATGACCTGTCTTGAGAACAATATGGGCAATAAGTCCATGACAGATCCCGCTACCCTTACGGAATTTATCAAATACGCAAACAAGAACTATCCGGCGAACCGTAATATCCTGATCTTCTGGGATCACGGCGGAGGGTAGCTGTCGGGTTACGGATATGATGAGACCCACAAATCTTCGGTTTCCATGAAACTTGCGGGTATCAAAACCTCTCTGAAGAATGCGGGCATTAAGTACGACTTTGTCGGATTCGATGCATGCCTGATGGCAACCGTAGAGACCGACCTGATGCTTGCGAATTATGCGGATTACGTTGTCGCTTCGGAAGAGACCGAGCCCGGTGTCGGCTGGTATTATACAAACTGGCTGACCAAGCTTTCGAACAATACTTCGATGGCTACCACCGAGATCGGCAAGAATATCATTGACGATTTCGTCGACGAATGCAACAGGACCTGTCCGGGACAGCAGACGACACTGTCACTCGTGGATCTTGCCGAGCTGTCAGGAACTCTGAGCGAAGATTTCAAGGCATTTTCGAAGAGCACTACCGAACTTATCAAGGATAACAAATACGAGACTGTATCGGATGCCCGCAGTGATGCAAGGGAATTCTGTACATCCTCACCCATCGACCAGATCGATCTGATCAACTTCGCGTTGAACATGGATACGAAGGAGGGCAAGGAGCTTGCGGATACCCTTCTTTCGGCGGTTAAATACAACAGGACCTCGTCAAATATGACGAATGCCTACGGTATCTCGATCTATTTCCCTTACAACAAGCCTACTGAGGGAAAACTGAACAGTGCTGCCCAGACTTATGACCAGATCGGTCTGGACGACGAATATACCAACTGTATCAGGGAATTCGCCGGAGTTCAGGGAGCCGGCCAGATCGCCGGCCAGGGCGGACTGGGTTCGATATTAGGTATCGGAGGTGGTTCATCTTCAAACGGTGGCGGCGGATTGGGATCCCTGATCGGATTACTCGGCGGCGGTTCTGCATCGAGCTCATCTTCCGGATATGATGACCTGCTGGGCATGTTCTCTTCGCTCATTGATACCGGCGGAAGGGCCATGACCAATGAAGATCTTGCCGGCTATGTGAGCAAAAACATGCTGGATGCCTCGAAGCTCAAATGGTCCAGCGATCAGGACGGAAAGATCTATATCCATCTTGATAAGGCTGACTGGGAACTGATCCACAGTGTTAACCTGAACCTGTTCGTGGATGACGGCAGCGGATACGTGGATATGGGTCTTGATACACTGTACGGCATCGATGATTACGGCAATCTGATAGCTGATACCGAGGGAACCTGGCTGCATTTCAACAACCAGCCTGTGGCCTTCTACAACGTAGATACAACAGGAGATACGATCAAGGGTAAGGTTCCTGCACTGCTGAACGACGAAAGAGTCAACATTATCGTGCTGATCGACAATAATACCGGGAAAGCACGTGTAGCAGGCGCAGAGCCCGTATATGATTCCTCTGTTACCGAAACCGAATTCAGAGGCCTTGTGGAGATCCGGAACGGAGACAAGATCGATCTGCTCTGCGATTATTACACATATGACGGAAAATATCAGGACAGCTACAAGCTGGGCGATCAGATCACCGTTAACGGCGGGATCGAGGTCAGCGATAAGTATCTCGGTGAGAAGTTCATAGGTCTGTACAAGTTCACCGATATTTACAATCAGTGCTACTGGTCGGAGAGATTTACATCAAAATGATAAAATAGAAAGGGTCTAAGAATATGTTTGACAGTTCAGTATTTACGATCGGCGAATCGAATTTAAGCTCTCGTATAGCACAGGCTACACATTATCTCGAAGAGTATGAGAAGGAAGTTGAGCGCGCACAGGGCGCTGCCAATTACGTTTTCCGCAATAAAGAAGACGCTCTCGGCAGGATCAAGATGCTGGTGGAATTTGCTCCGGACGATGAGAGGATAAAGAGCCTGTATGCACGCGCCAAGGCCTGTGTCAAGGGCGGAGCGGGCAACATTGTGACGATCGATCCCGCTATGACAGTATATCTTGAGAATGAAGACAGGATCCGTCAGCACTTTGCGGAAGCCAGTGAAAAGGCCTGGAACGATATGCTTTCCGCAAATACGGAGAATAAGATCGAGAAGCTTTATCCGGTACCGGATTTCCATAAATACACGCTTGATGATATGAAGGGCAAGATCGTTGTACTGGATAAGATAAGATATCCCGAAAACTCGTTCAGCGGAACCACGGGCGATTATATTTGGAGCGGAACCCGTTCTGACGGTATGTATTTTCTGAGGATCGACGGGCGCGAGTGGCTTGGACCCTACGAGGCTGTAAAGCGCTTCCGCCGCCAGGTTGATACCACCATGACAGAAGTCAAGGAATGGACCGTTATCGGCAAAATTTCCGAAATTGCGTGTGAATCTCCCGATGCAAGCGAGAACAAACTGACACCTCCGGTTATGGCTTGGGAAGTTGAGCCTATGGCTCTCTATGTTCCGGGCCATATCATGGGTGTTTATGACGAGAACGGCGATCATACCGGCAGGTTCATCGATGAGGAACAGCTGGCGGCGTTAAAGGATTCCTGCTATACCGTAAAGGAGATCCCCGCAGATGTTACTCCCGAGCGCCTTGTCGAGATATTCATGTATGCGATCAAGGAAAAGAATTACAATCTCTATGCGGAGTGTATCGACCCCGAGAGAAAGGAGAGCCCTTACCAGCAGAGCCTGCTCACTTACCACTGGGATCTGCATCAGGAGCGTTTCCACGGAGAATACATCCACGCTTTCGTCAATCCGGAAAAGACCGTGACAAGAGTTATCCAGGGCTATGATGACAACAGCATCGACAATTTCTTCCTCGATGAAGATGAACAGGCCAAGATAAAAGAAGCTTACGGAGAAAAAGAAGAGGAAGCGGTTGTTCAGACTACCGCCATCGATAAGAACGGCAAGCAGATCGGATCTCCGGCCAACCATACATTAAGACGTGTCGGCAATGGCAGATGGTATATCGAATCATATGAAGTAAGATTCTGAAAAAGAATAAAAAGCTATGGCGAAGGACGGAAATTCCGGTTGTTCGCCGTAGCTTATTCTTATACTGATGAAATAAAACAGGGAGGATAAGAATATCATGGGTGATGAGAATGAGAACAGGATCGATGTTCCGGAGCAGAATGTGAATGAAAATGAACAGGAAGCCCTGAAATACGATATTGAGAATATGCATATGAGCGATATCTCGGCGATCATTTCCGAACTGACGGCATGTGAAAGCAAGGCGGCCATCAAGCTTAATAACTCAAAATGCGGTCTACAGCTTCAGGAAACCGTGGATGCTTTAAATCAGCTGGTTTATAAATTACAATCCGGCCCGCATATTGAATTTGCCAACAAGAATAAGTGGCTCAGCAACAAGGCGAAACGCGAGGAATTTCTGAAAGGTTTTTCGATCGAACAGACTTATGAGGAACGGAAGGCTCTTGTAGATCTGTACGTGATCTCGGTCGGTACAAAGTCTCTGGTGAGTGATTTTGCCAAATACATAAGTGATTTTATTGATAATATTCTCGGACGGGCTTATTATGCGATCCGCTTCTACTACAAAATGAGCGAAAAATATAAGATTTCGGAGCTTTACAGGATAATGTCCGCATTTAACGAATTTGACGGAGTTATGAAGGAATATAATGACGCACATATACTGAAGGAGATGAGTATCAGCAAAGAATACTCTTATGAGGATAATTATGAAATGGTACTCGATCATATGGATGCCAGGCTCTGCCGTTTACAATATATCGGCGACTTTCTGGTAAATACCCAGCAGACCAATGCATACGGAGCCAACCAGCTCCATGTGACCGACAGGGATACAAAAGAATTTGATGATTACGCCTCGAGAGAGGATCGTATGAGACAATGCCTGACCAAGACACAGGAATTCAAAGATGC
>JAGCZE010000115.1 GCA_017960415.1 Lachnospiraceae bacterium | reverse complement strand
GGCGAGATCCATGCGGTGCTGGGAGAAAACGGCGCCGGTAAGTCCACACTTATGAGCGTTCTTTTTGGTCTGTATCAGCCTGAAGAAGGCGTAATCAAGAAGGACGGCAAGGTTGTGGAAATCAAGGATCCGAATGATGCCAATGCTCTCGGGATCGGTATGGTGCATCAGCATTTTAAGCTGGTTGAGTGCTTTACGGTGCTGGACAATATCATTCTCGGCGTCGAACCGGTCAAGGGCGGGTTGCTCCAGAAAGCCGAGGCACGCAAGAAGGTTCTCGCACTTTCGGAGAAATACGGACTGAATATCGATCCTGATGCTCTGATCGAGGATATTACGGTCGGAATGCAGCAGAGGACCGAGATCCTGAAGATGCTCTACCGGGATAATGAGATACTCATTTTCGACGAGCCCACGGCAGTGCTTACGCCCCAGGAGATCAAGGAACTCATGCATATCATGAAGAACCTGGCGGCCGAGGGCAAGAGCATTCTGTTCATTTCACATAAATTGCAGGAGATCATGGACGTTGCGGACCGCTGTACGGTACTGCGCAAGGGTAAGTACATCGGAACGGTGGAGACCGCGAACACGACCATGCAGGACCTGTCGGCGATGATGGTCGGCAGGAATGTCAATTTCCATGTTGAAAAGAAGGAAGCGCATCCCGGAGATGTGATCCTGAATGTCGAAGGCATGACGGTTGCTTCAAAGGTTCATAAAAAGAACGCCGTGAACAATGTTTCATTGAAGGTCAGGGCCGGAGAAATCGTCTGTATCGCAGGTATCGACGGCAACGGACAGACCGAGTTCGTATACGGACTGACCGGACTTGAGCCTCTCGTATCGGGAAAGATAGAGCTGGACGGTCAGGATATAACGACTCAGTCCATCAGGAAGCGCAGCATCATGGGCATGAGCCACATTCCTGAAGACAGACATAAACACGGACTGGTACTGGATTACTCCCTTGAGGACAATCTGGTGCTGCAGCGCTATTTTGAACCTGAATTTACGAATAAAGCCGGATTCTTAAGGCGTGATAACATCCGCAGTTACGCGGACAGGCTGATCGAACAGTATGACGTAAGATCGGGACAGGGTGCCGTAACCATTGCAAGAAGCATGTCGGGCGGCAATCAGCAGAAGGCGATCATAGCACGTGAGATCGACAAGAATCCCGAACTGCTCGTAGCGGTACAGCCCACAAGAGGCCTTGACGTCGGCGCTATCGAATATATCCACAAGCAGCTGGTAGCCCAGCGTGATGCCGGCAAGGCGGTTCTTCTCGTATCCCTTGAGCTTGATGAGGTTATGGATGTTCCCGACAGGATACTGGTTATGTACGAGGGCGAGATCGTGGGTGAATTCGATCCGAAGAAGACCACCGAAGAAGAGCTCGGTCTCTACATGGCGGGAGCCAGGAGAATGGAGGTGAAAGCATAATGAAGAAAAAGGACTTCTGGAAAAGTGACGGAGTTCAATCATTTGTTGCTTCCATCATCTGTATCCTTCTGGGATTGCTGATCGGATTTATAGTTCTGTTGTTCATCAATGCCAAGGGTGCGCCCGCGGCAATGCTCCGTATCATACAGAACTTCTTCAAATGGAACAGCGGAGCGAAGAAGCTGCAGAGCCTCGGCAATACACTGGTTAAGTCGGCACCGCTTCTTATGTGCTCGCTTTCGATCCTGTTCTCGTATAAAGTAGGTCTGTTTAATATCGGTGCGGCAGGACAGTATGTAGCAGGTGCCTGTGCGGCACTGTACGGTGTGTTCGGACTTCATTGGAACTGGTTCGGATGTATGATCCTTGCGGCTGTGGCAGGCGCAGCATTCGGCGTTATCTCGGGACTACTGAAGGCTTATTGCAACGTAAATGAAGTTATTTCGGGAATCATGCTGAACTGGATAGCACTGTATACCACGAACATGATCCTCGCCAGATATCTGACCCCGGGACGAAAGGATACTCCTGAGCTTGCAAGCCAGGCAGATTACCAGAAGGCTATATTACCCGGACTCGGACTTGGTAAGCTTTTTAATGACAACAAATATGTCGGTCTTGCGATAGTCATTTCGATACTTTTCGCTTTTGCGGTATGGATCGTTCTGACGAAGACAAAATTCGGATATGAGCTGAAGGCAACCGGATACAATAAAAATGCGGCAAAATACGCAGGAATGGCAGAAAAGAGGAATATCGTCGTAACACTGGCTATCGGCGGACTGTTGGCCGGTATCGGTGCATCGCTTCTGTTCCTTACCGACTTTGCTCAGTGGGACTGCAACCAGACTTCTGTTCCGGGCATGGGCTTTAACGGTATTGCGGCGGCGTTCCTGGGCGGTCTGAACCCCATAGGTGCGATCTTCTCGTCATACTTTATCCAGCACATCACCGACGGCGGTTCAAACGTGGATCTGACGATGTTCTGTGCGCAGATATCGGATCTGATCTCAGCGATCATCATCTATCTGTGCGGATTTACCGGATTGATCAAATACCTGATCAAATCAGGTGTCCTCCGTAAGAAGAAAGGAGGCGAGCAATGATGATAGTTATCTTAATACAGTATACACTTTTGTTCGCAGCCGTTCTTTCCCTCGTAGCGCTGGGCGGATGTTTCTCGGAGCATTCCGGTGTTATCAACCTGGGTCTTGAGGGTATCATGGTAATGGGCGCATTGGGAGGCGCACTGACATTCAAGTTCCTTGGCGGCGATGTTTCGGCATTTGTTACGATCATAGCGGTTCTGTTTGTCAGCATCGCGGTCGGAGTTGTTTACTCCGCACTGCTCGGTGTAGCTGCGATCAAGCTGAAAGCCGACCAGACCCTGATCGGTACGGCTATGAACATGCTCGGTACCGCAGCCGCAACGGTTATTGCGAAGTCGATCAACCTTGCGGAAGATTCAACGAAGCCTTCTTCCGAGATCGCTTATATCGCGGGCAGAAAGAAGTTCCTGTTCGTTGAGGGATACGAGTTCAACTGGTTCATGGTGATCGCGATCCTGGCCCTTGTTGCAGCCTATGTGATCCTTTACAAGACCAGATTCGGACTTCGTCTGATGGCCTGCGGCGAGCATCCCCAGGCAGCTGACTCGGTAGGTATCAACGTTTATAAGATGCGCTGGGCAGGCGTCCTGATCTCGGGCGGACTCGGTGGCATCGGAGGAATCTGCTATATCACGGCAGGCGTAAGTTCATGGAAGTTCGAAGTAGGCGTTGCGGGCTTTGGTTTCCTGGCACTGGCTGTAATGATCTTCGGACAATGGAAGCCTTCAAGGATCGCGCTTGCGGCATTGCTGTTCGGATTCTTCAGGGCTCTGTCGAATGTAAACAGCGGATTTGAATTCTTAAAGAACCTTAATATACCCGGCGGTGTCTACAATATGCTTCCCTACGTGATCTCGCTGATCGTACTGGCATTCACGTCGAGACACTCAAGGGCACCGAAGGCGGAAGGAATTCCTTACGACAAGGGAATGAGGTAATATTTTTAGAATGTAAGCGCCATAGGCGCTGCAGATATAAAACATATGGCAGTAGATTCTGCCGAAACATAAAAAACACAGGAGGTACAAAATGGGAAAATTCGTTATCAAAGAGGCTAAGAACGGCGTAAAGTTCGACCTGAAGGCTACAAACGGCGAAGTTATTGCTACTTCGGAGGTTTACACAACCGTTACAGCTTGCAAGAAGGGTATTGCAAGTGTAGTGAAGAATTCAGCCGTAGCAGGTATTGAAGATCAGACCGTTGAGGGTTACGAGACTCTGAAGAACCCGAAGTTCGAGATCTATGCCGACAAGAAGGGCGAGTTCCGTTTCAGACTGAAAGCAACAAACGGACAGATCATCGCCACAGGTGAGGGGTACAAAGAGAAGAAGAGCTGCAAGAACGGTATTGAGTCCGTAAAGAAGAACGCAGCAAACGCACCTATCGAGAAAGAAGAAAAGTAATAAAAAAATTCATTTCAAGGAGAGATTGTTATGAAGAAATTATTATTTAAGCTTTTAGCCTTTGCATTGGTAATCGCAATGATACTGCCCGGAGCGGGAGCATTCGCCGATGAAACGGGAATAAAGTCAGAGGCATGGGCCAAGGATCCTGAGAAGACCTATGAAAACTATGAAGGCATGACAGTGATCCTGCACAGTAATGATGTACATGGTAGTATTGAAGGATATACCTATATCAAGGGTCTGAAGAAATATTACGAGAATATGGGTGCTGAGGTTATTACCGTAGACGCGGGCGATTATCTTCAGGGAGATCCCAATGTAAACCTCAGCAAGGGTAAGAATGCAGTAACCATGATGAACGCTGTAGGATATGATTTCGTTACCCTCGGTAATCATGAATTTGATTATGGTTATGCAAGACAGAAGAAGGTTCTGAAAAAGGCTAATTTCACGGTTCTCTGCGCAGATATTTTCAATTCTAAGGGCAAGACCCTCTATAAAGCCAATGCTGTATGGGAATCCAAGAAATCTGACCTGAAGATCGGTTTCTTCGGTCTCGATACACCCGAAGCCCAGACAAAGGCTAATCCTGCACTTATAAAGGGCCTCAAGTTTGTTCAGGGCGAAGAGCTCTACAAGGTTGCACAGGAACAGGTTGATATCTTAAGTAAAAAGGCTGATATCGTCATCGCTCTTACACATCTCGGTGTAAATGCGGAATCGGAGCCCAATACTTCTTACGATCTCTACAAGAATACTACGGGCATTGATCTGATCATTGACGGTCATTCACATACTGTTATGACCTTCGGCCCTAACGGTGAGCCCATCCAGTCTACCGGAACCAAGTTCCAGTATGTCGGCATGGTCATGATCGACAATGCAACCAAGGAGATCGTACAGAGAGAGCTTATCACCGCTGACAGAGTTACAGCCGGATTTGATAAGGCTATCGACAAAAAAGTAACAAAGATTGTCAATAAGCTTAACAAGAAGCTTGATGTTGTATTTGCAAAGTCGGAGGTTGAACTGTTTGGTCTTGCCAGAGGTGATGAAAATACAAACGGTGTAAGAAATTCCGAAACAAATATGGGTGATCTTCTTACCGATGCCCTGCTTTGGGAAGCAACCAAGGAAGAAGGCAGTATTTCGGTTGACAAGGATCATATAGTTTGTGTGACCAATGGCGGTGGAATCCGTGAGGATATTAAGATTGGTGATATTACCATGAGGAATATCATAACCGTATTCCCTTATTCTAATACAGTCTCTGTTATTTATCTGACAGGAAAAGATCTGCTTGAAGCACTTGAGGCATCTACATTCTCAACACCCGGACCTGTCGGTGGTTTCCCTCACGTATCAGGTATGAAATTAACCATCAATACCAAGAAGGCATTTGCACAGGGTGAGCAGTATCCGGATTCAACTTATTATGCACCCAAGAAGATCAAGAGAGTAACCATCGATTCGATCAACGGAAAGAAATTCAATAAGAATGATACTTATGCGGTCGTAACCAATGACTTCCTGGCAGGCGGCGGAGATACATATTATGTATTTGCAAATGCTACAAACAAATTCGATACCGGTATAGTTATGAACGAAGCGGTTGTGGACTATATCACCAACGTTCTCGGAGGTGTGATCGGAAGCGAATATGCTGAGCCTCAGGGCAGGATCACTATCAAGAAATAAATCCGGAAATCCGGCAGCATGAATTTTTAGCTGAGCAATTATTTAAGGACTTTAGGGATTGATGCATTGTAAAGTAAATGCTCAATCCCTTTTTTATTTTCTTTTTATCTGTATGGAGATAAAATCATTTGATTTTTGCGGCGGTCATATATATAATGTTTCACAGATGTTTCACAACATTAACAATAAATGCACACAAAAGTGCAGTAAAATGCTTTCCAAAGAAATGGACAGCATATATGATTTTTTGAGGTGAAATTTGGAAAGGTGGATTGATTTACGATGAAAAAGAGAATTTTATGTTTATCTGCGGCACTGATACTTGCGATGTCAGCGGTATTTTCCGGATGTACGTCGGAAGATAAGGGGCAGGAAAGCGGTGCTCAGGTTACAGCCCAGGTTACAGAGGAAGCTACACAGAATGCGGCAAATAACGGGAATGAGCAAAAAGACGATCCTGCGAAGACTGAGAACAGCCAAAATGAATCACAGGATGTAACAAAGGCTCCGGATCAGGACAAGAATGAAACAACCAACGAAAATACCAATAATACTGAAACCGGCAATACTCAGAACAGTGATGAAAGCACGGAAGGGAAGACCGATTACAGTCTGATGATCCCTGAATACGCAACGGGTGAGTACAAGAAGAAGGACCTGAAGTCTTCATTTAATCCCGATAATGCGACCAAGATCGAGCTGAACGGCAGCACCATCAGCGTGAACGGTGACGGCGCGGTTGCTGACGGGAACAAGGTTACAATTTCGGCGAAGGGTACTTATCTGATCAGTGGTAAGCTTGATGACGGCCAGATCATCATAAATGCGGGTGACGACGATGACGTAAGGCTGATCCTGAACGGTGCCGATATTACCTGCTCGAATTCTTCTCCGATCTATGCGATCAATGCCGACAAGGTGATACTGACATTGGTTGAGGGCACTGTGAATACATTTACCGACGGTACATCTTATGTATTTGCGAATGCAGACAAGGAAGAGCCGAATGCCGCGATCTTCTCGGACTGCGACCTTTCCATCAACGGTGAGGGAACTCTCAATGTGAACGGTAATTTCCAGCATGCGATCCGCGTTAAGGCAGACTTGAAGATCACTTCGGGAATCATCAATCTGAATGCCGTAGCCAAGGGAATAAAGGTGAAGAAGACATTTGCGATCCTTGACGGAGAGCTGAACATCAAGTGCGGAGATGACGGTATCAATGCCGGTATGGCTATCAGCATAGACGGCGGTAAAGTCGTTGTTGCTGCCGAGGACGACGGTATACAGTCGGATGAGCAGATCATCGTCAATGCCGGAACAATTGATACTTCAGCAAGCAAGAAGGGCTTCAAGGCTCCGATATTTACGCCCAACGGCGGGGATATCAGCTAAATCCCGTTCATAATACGGATTTTCAGATCCTGATGATCTGATGTGAATAATAAAGATTTAATACAGCACTGCATTTACGCGGTGCTGTTTTTATGTTATATTTGTGAAAGGGGCAATGATCCAAATTGCAATATGCCTGTATGGTCTGCGAGTACAACGCATCGTGCTAAATATATATGGAGCTGCATTCAAACAGGCTGGGGCTGTATAACGGAGGAAAGAATGAGTAAGGATTTCAGATCGGAACTAAAGAGCGGAAGATTTATCCTGTTTGACGGCGGCATGGGAACAATGCTGCAGGCCCGGGGATTAACGACCGGGGAGATACCCGAAAAATGGAACCTAGAGCATCCGGAGGATATTCTGGCGGTCCATAAGGAATATGTTGCCGCAGGCGCGGATGTGATCACGACCAATACCTTTGGTGCAAACAGCAGAAAATACGGAGGCCCGGTCGATGAGGTGATCGCTGCGGCTGTGAAGCTTGCACGCGCGGCAGGACCTTCTTTTGTTGCGCTTGATGTAGGTCCGACAGGGACTATGCTGCGTCCGCTCGGAGATTTTGAATTTGATGAAGCATATAAGCTCTTTAAGGAACAGGTCATTGCAGGAAGCAGGGCGGGAGCGGATCTGATACTGATCGAAACCATGACCGACCTGTCGGAGGCAAAGGCAGCAGCCCTTGCGGCAAAGGAAAACTGCGATCTCCCGGTTGTTGTGAGTCTGTCCTACGAGAAGACCGGCAGGACATTCCTTGGTGCAAGCGCGGCTTGCGCGGCGGTTACTCTGTCGGCGATCGGTGTCGATGCTCTTGGTGTAAACTGTTCGGTAGGACCGGACGATCTCGGGGATGTGGTGGATGAACTGTGCCGCTATTCAACAGTTCCGGTGATCGTACAGGCCAATGCCGGGCTGCCGTCTGTTATTGACGGAAAGACAGTTTATTCGGTAGGTCCCGATGCGTTTGTCAGGTCTGTTGAGAAGCTGCTGAAAAAGGGAAGAAAAGGTGAGAACGGGACCTGTGTACAGCTGCTTGGTGGCTGCTGCGGAACCACCCCGGATCATATCAGGGAATTAGACCGGCTGACAAGAGGATTATTGTCGGAAACGGCAGATGCAGGAAATTCGGAAAACTGCGGAGAGAGAATATCGGTGGCGGCGGACGCAAGAACTGCGGAAAATCGTGAAGAGAGAATATCCGGCGCAGAAAATTCGGGGACGATCCGACGTAAGGCCTGTGAATTTGCCGAAACCGATGAAAATGATTCCATGAAGGATAAGGCATTGGTATGCAGTTCTTCCGTGATCGTTGATTATGATAATAAGACAGCAGTTGTCGGTGAAAGGATCAATCCTACCGGAAAGAAGAAGATATCGGCGGCTCTGCGGGAAAGGAATTTCGACCTGATCACGACGGAGGCCCAACGTGAATTTGAATACGGTGCCGAAGTCCTGGATGTAAATGCCGGACTTGCGGATATAGACGAAAAGGCAGTCCTTAAGGAACTTGTATATGAGCTTGAAGGCGCATGTACGATACCCCTGCAGATCGATACCACCGATCCTGAGGCGCTGGAGGAAGCAGTACGGATCTATTGCGGTAAACCGATCATCAATTCGGTCAACGGCAAAGAGGAAAACATGAAGCAGATCCTGCCGATAGCTGCAAAATACGGAGCTGCGCTGATCTGTCTGACTCTCGATGAAAACGGGATCCCGGGGAAGGCGGAGGATCGTATCGCGATCGCCGAAAAGATCATAGCAAAAGCCGCTGAATACGGTATTCCAAAGAAGAATATCATTATTGACGGACTTGTCATGACGGTTTCGACCAACCAGAAGGAAGCCCGTGAGACCCTCAGGACCGTGCGCCTGGCTCGGGAGAAGCTGGGTGTGCACACTTGTCTCGGGGTGAGCAACATTTCATTCGGTCTGCCGGAGAGAGAGATCATGAATTCGGTATTTCTGGCAGAGGCATTTGCCAACGGCCTGAACCTTCCGATCATTGACCCGACAAAAGAGAGATATATGCAGGCTGTGTACTCCCACAGAGTCCTGGATTGTGAGGATATTTCCGCTGAAATATAAATTGCCTATGCAATCGAGCATCCCGTTGTGAATATGGGCGCAACGGCCGGAAACGCCGGTGCTGCGGGAACTAATGCGGTTGGCTCGGGAACCGGCGGTAGTGGAAACGCGAGCGGTAACACGATTGGCTCTGGCAATGGCGGTAATGGAAATGCAAGCGGAAATGGAACCGGTTCCGGTAATGGAGTTGCCGGAAATGCGTTTGCAAAAGGCGGCAATGGGAATACAGGGGCTTCCGGTGAAGTGCGAAAGTCCGATTCGGTAGAGGACATCGTGATCTCGGGCAAGAAAGGCCTGATAGAGGCTAAAACCACTGAACGTCTGCTCAGTGTCGATGCCATGGATCTGATAAATAATGAGTTCATTCCGGCCCTGGATAAAGTCGGGGAACTGTACGAACAGGGCAAAATATTCCTTCCCCAGCTGATGAACTCAGCCGAAACCGCCAAGAAAGGCTTCGAAGTCATCAAGGCATCCACATCCAGCGGAGCCGGAAGCAGACATATGAGCATTGTCCTGGCGACGGTTAAGGGAGATATCCATGATATCGGCAAAAATATCGTCAAGATGCTGCTTGAAAATTACGGCTTCGATGTTATTGACCTCGGCAAGGATGTCGATCCTCGGTTGATCGTAGATACGGTTAAGGAGAAAAATATTAAGCTGGTGGGCCTGTCGGCTCTTATGACCACAACCGTAAAGAGCATGGAAGAGACGATCAAGCTCCTCCGGGAGTCCGGCGTTCCCTGTAAGATAATGGTTGGCGGTGCGGTCTTAAGCGAGATACTGGCTCAAAAGATCGGCGCGGATTATTATGCCAAGGACGCTGCAGCATCCGCAAAGATCGCATTAGAGTGTCTGAACTCCTAAAAAGATCGAAAATGAGGCTGTCGCACTAAATAATATGACCTACGTCAGGATATATTTAGTGCGACAGCCCATTTTATAGGGTAAGTTGCTTAGTTTTATTTTTTTCGACCGGTCAGTGCTTTGATCAGGCTTCCCACCAGAGCGGCGCCGGCTGCGATACCGGCAGCGGTGGCTGCCTGACGGGCTTTTTTCGCCTTCAGTGCAGCATTCTGATGCGCGGCATTCTTTTTTTGAACTTCGGGTGTTACTACAGTGTAAGTTGAAACTTTTATATTGGGCTTGATATCGGTTGCCGGCTCGTCTTCCGTCTGTACGTCCGGCTCAGCCGGAGCTTTGGTTTCTTCAACATCACTTAACGGAATTGCCAGATCGATCTGTTGTGCGGGTCCTGCCGGAGCTGCCTGATCAAGCGGAACAGAGGGCTCGGTCGATATCCTGTATTTATTCTCGTCTTCCTCTTCGTTATGACTGATCATGGTTTCGTCGGTGACTTCAAAAGTATCAAATACATACGGACTAACCGGATTATCGGAAGTATGCGTCGTAATATGCTCGAATTCAGCTGCTTTAAAGGTCTTTTGTTCTGCAGCATCCACATTGTCTGCGACACGGGCATCATTGTCTGCACTTGTGTCTTCCGGAACGTACAGATATGCAGCTTCCCGCACTGTTTCACCAAAGGTAAGTTTCTCATATGAAGTGTTTTCGGAAATAACGGCATCAGCTGCGGTAATGCTTATATGCGTGAATTTGTCATTACCCGAGTATAATTTCAGGAAACCTCCGCTGACTTTACGGATATCTTTTTTACTGGTGATATTCCCTTCCGGTGAGGAAGAAATTGCATAAACATTGTAAGATCCGTTTTCCAGTTCGAATTCGTAGCAACCCGGAGCAGTCTCGCCCCATTTATAACCTGTTTCACTGTCAATAAATGCCGTACCGCGGGATATGCCGTGAGTTCCCTTCTTCTCGGGATGAGAAGTATCTACGCAGTAACAGCAATCACCCTGAAATGAACCGAGAAGCGGCATATAAGCATTACAACCGGCGGCTCTGTCGCTGACGGCTTCTTCCTTCATGACAACCAGATCATACTCTTCTTCGCCGATGCGCATCCTGTAGCCTTTAAAAGCCAGTTCGCCCGAGCGGGCAAATATTTCGGTGCCGTCGGGAAGGATCGCATGCGCTCCGTTGCCGTTCCGGATCTTTAGAACATAACGTCTTTTGCTTTGGCTGTAAAGTATTTCGGCATCTTCATAGGTATGGGAGAATCCGGGGGCTGGAGCAACCAGGCCCGGCTCGTCATCGGTATCTTCCTCCGAATCCTCGTCTAAATCTTCATCTGTATCGTTGTCTGTATCTAAATCTTCATTTTCATCCACATATTCATCTGTATCTAAATCTTCATTTTCATCCACATATTCATCTGTATCTAAATCTTCATTTTCATCCGCTTCTTCTCCCGTATCTGTATCTTCATTTTCGCATGCGTCGGTGTCTACAGCTTCATCTATCTCATCTTCTTCTATGAGCTCCTCCTCGGGGGTATTTTCCTCAATTAGCTCCTGATCAGGTGTTTCTTCCTCTGCAATCGCCTGATCAAGCGTATCCTCGTCAATGAGTGCCTCCTCGGGCTCTTCAGCTTCCTTTTCTTCAAACGGGGCTTTGGACAGAATGATCCTGCAGCCGGCATCAAACGGTCCCGCGATCAGCATATATCCGTGATTGACCGCAGGAACATACTCTTCATGATCAACGGTAACCGAAATATCCGTTAATTCAGCCTGGTCGGCAACATCGGGATCGGGATCGTTGCAGAGCAAGAGCGCAAGATTTCCATCATAGTAATTCTCAAAGAAGAATACAGGCTCATTTGACGGAGTACGGTCCTGAGCCAGACGGATAAGGTCGGTTTCAAGATGCGAGGGAATGTATCTGCGAATTGTGATACAATCGCTTCCCAATGAATAGTAGGTGTCGGAAACAGAAACATTTTCCGAAGGGAAAGGTGATAAAGCGGTAAAATCCATGTTTCTAACCTCCATACAATAGCGGCGCTCATATCCGCTGTTGAAGCTGTTCGTGATCGAAAATAACGATTTTGCCCAATGATCACAGGTATACAAATGATCATTGTTATTATACTACTTTTTTATGTAAAATGAAAGAGGAAAGCTGTTTGTCCCCTTGTAAACACACATAATTCATGTTAAAATGTGATACATCTGTGGGTAGAATACTTTTCCACGATTGTTTAAAGGAGAAAGAATATGTCAAAGATTATTTTAACAGGTGACAGACCTACCGGAAGGCTTCATATCGGACACTATGTGGGATCGCTGCGTCGCCGCGTGGAGCTTCAGAATTCGGGAGAATATGACAAGATATTTATTATGATCGCTGATGCCCAGGCGTTGACCGATAATGCGGAGAACCCCGAGAAGGTTCGTCAGAACATTGTCGAAGTAGCTCTTGATTATCTCTCGGCAGGACTTGATCCCCGGAAAAGCACTATTTTGATACAGTCAATGATACCGGAGCTTACCGAGCTTACATTTTATTATATGAATCTTGTTACGGTATCACGTGTGCAGCGCAATCCTACCATCAAATCGGAGCTTCAGATGAGAGGCTTCGGAGACAGTATTCCCGTAGGTTTCTTTACATATCCGATCAGCCAGGCTGCCGATATTACCGCATTTAAGGCGACTACGGTTCCTGTGGGCGAGGATCAGATGCCTATGCTGGAGCAGTGCCAGGAGATCGTTCATAAATTTAACAGCGTGTACGGAGATACGCTTGTAGAGCCCAAGATACTGCTTCCTGACAATCAGGCATGCATGCGTCTGCCGGGTACCGATGGCAAGGCCAAGATGAGCAAATCCCTCGGCAACTGTATTTTCCTTGCCGATACCGCTGATGAGACCAAGACCAAGGTTATGTCGATGTATACCGATCCTAACCATATCAATCTCAGCGATCCCGGTCAGGTCGAGGGAAACACGGTATTTACATATCTTGATGCATTCAGCAAACCTGAGCATTTTGAGGCGTTTAATCCCGGATATCAGAATCTCGACGAGATGAAGGAACACTATAAGCGTGGCGGACTGGGCGATGTAAAATGCAAGAAGTTCCTGATCAATGTCCTGAATGCCGAACTGGAGCCCGTACGCGCCAGAAGAAAAGAGTGGGAGAAGGATATTCCCGCTGTTTATGAGATACTTAAAAAAGGCAGCGAGATCGCAGAGGCAGAGGCTGCAGATACTCTTGCCAGGGTTCGCAGATCGATGAAGATCAATTATTTTGAGGACGGAGCCCTGATCAAAGAACAGGCTGAAAAATATAAGAACTGAGATTTATGATCCGCAATGATCAGATTGTTTTGGAACATAGAGAGGTTTATATGCTGTACATTGCCCGAATATCCAACAACTATACAGGCAAATTCGGAATTCCCCGCCAGAGCGGTCTGGTGGGGAATTCTCTTTCAAAGATCGTATTTGAGCCGGCATTTCGTAACCCCGATGCGCTGCGCGGACTCGAAGGATTCTCTCATATCTGGCTGATCTGGGAATTCTCGGAAGTTTTGAACCGCAGGGACGGGGTTAGTGGGTCATCTGTGAGCCGAGGGGACGGGGTTAGTGGGTCACCTGAGAATCGCGGGGACGAGGCCGGTGGTTCACCTGAGAATCGTGGGGACGAGGCCGGTGGTTCACCTGTAACCCTGCGGGACGCGGCCGGCCGTTTACCGGTATCCCGGGAAGGTGAGGTCGGTGGTTCAAATGAAGTCGAATGGAGTCCGACTGTACGTCCGCCCAGACTGGGAGGAAATGAGAGAGTGGGGGTATTTGCCACCAGGTCACCGTTCAGACCGAATCCGATTGGATTGAGCTGCGTGCAGATAGAGAAGATCGACTTAAATACCGAAGAAGGTCCTGTGATCGTTGTAAAAGGTGCCGACCTGATGAATGGGACGCCGATTTTCGACATAAAGCCGTATATTCCCTATGCCGACGCGCATCCCGATCCACTTGCGGGATTTACGGCAGAAAGGGAATTCAGCAAAGTTAATGTGACCATCGATCCTTTGGCGGCGGATAAGCTTACTGGGGAAGAAATATCGGAACTTGTGGGCCTGCTTGAGCAGGATCCGAGACCGGCATATAAACGCGGAGTGAAGAAAACCTACAGATTCAGCTTCGCAGGAAAAGAGATAGAATTTGAAAGTGATGGGGATACAATTGTTGTTACGAATGTGTTATGACAGACAATAATCGTTTTTTTAAATATTGTCTCTTGGAATGGGCTGCCACACTATTCTAACATACCGTAAGAACGGATACAAAAAACAATCTGCGCCGTGCGAAAGCCGTTTCTTGTATCCGTTCTTGCGGAATATATAGTGTGACAGCCCCTTTCCAAATGTAAGATTATCAGATCGCTTTTATCGAGAAACGCAGTATGAGGGGTTTCTTTACATCGATATGGTATTCTTCATGTGTCGGAGCACCCCATGAGTCATCACCGCCGATACCGAGCTGAGCAAGCGCAATACGAACATTGGTAAAATGTGCAGGAGGAAGTTCGGTTGAGTGGAGGGCATTCTCCAGTTCGTGAGTGGTACAGCTGAGAGCCTGGAACTCAAAGGTTCCGGCAAGTTCCTTTGAAAGCTGCTTATCTATATAGCGTCCCGAACCTTTTGCATCGGGGCAGGAACTGAAAAGCATGCCTCTGCCTTTGCGATCAAGTACCTTGGCACATCTTACGCCTATCTTATTGCCGCATTCCTGAGGAACAAGATATCTTGAAAGCTGTTCGGCAACAGTTGATCTGTGAATTCCCAAAGGATTGCCGTGTGAGCGGTCGCTGTACGATTCGCCCGGACCGTATCCGTACCAGGTCAGTCTGTCAAAATCGGCACTGAATTTGAAACGCATACCGAATACAGGCATGGAACCGAGTTTTTTGCCGGCGCTGCTTGACAGTTCAACATCGATGCGACCGTCAAAGTCAACGAAATATTTTACAGTGCATTTCTCAACGGGGGCGGTAGGGAAAGTATATGTATAGGTCACAAGTACCCGTCCGTCTTTTTCGGATACTTCGTATCCCGTGATGCCTGCATACATGTCCGCAAGCTTCCACTGCGCACAATGCCGGGCCATACGATTGCCGCGGTCGTTGTCTGTAGGAGCACGCCAAAAGGCCGGAGCAGGAAAACCTTCCATCATCTCGCGTCCGCATTTCTTATATGATGTCAGTCCAAGACCACAGAACTGTATCTCAAAATCGTTTCCACGGATGCCGAGATTACCCTTGCCGTGAGAAACCCTGTAAGGTTCGTATTCCAAAGCATAGTCGGAACCGATAGGGGAAGCATCTTTGCTGTCAGATAATGACGGTTTTTGTGATCCGTCTGCGGGGACATTTTTCGGGAGCAGGGGAACGAGCTCGGGGATACTCTGACCGTAGGCAAATTCAAATCCTTTTTCTGCAAACAGAGTTTCTTTGTTTAATCTAAATTTAATTAAAACAGAATATTCGGACGTGCCGGACAGTCCTGTGCTGCTATGATCTGTATAGACTCCGATATCTTCAGTTGAATATAAACTGTCCTCATCAATACATGCAAGGATGGCATCGGGAATCGGGAATGATTTCCTGGACAGCGGCTTAACATCAAGAACTGTTGAAAGCTTCTTATATTCCTGCCCGTTCTTTAACAGGATGATCTCACAATCAAAATCCTTTGTATTTGTAAAAAGGCTGTTATTGAAAATATTAAATCCTGATTTGTTAAATGCAACTTTAACTAATTGGTAATTATATTTAACCTCAGCCATCTTGGGAGATGATTCTCTCTTTTCGCCGCCGTATGCAATTCCGTTGCCGCTGAAGTTATAATCACTGGGCCGGTCTCCGAAATCTCCGCCGTAAGCTTCGAATTCTTTTCCGAAACGATCCCTGACAGTTATGGACTGGTCTATGTAATCCCAGATAAAACCACCCTGGAAACGGGGTTCCCTTGCAGCCAGATCGGTGTACTTGTGCATTCCTCCGCAGGAATTGCCCATAGCATGCGTATATTCACAGCAGATAAAAGGCTTGTCGGGATGAGAGGCAAGGAAAGCTTCGATGTCTTTTACCTTCGGATACATCTGGCTTTCCATGTCGCTCGTATCGTTGTAACGGCGATCATTGACGATACCTTCATAATGAACGATCCTCGTGTCATCTAGTTTGCGGAAAAGGTCGTGCATGAGTTTGATGTTCTTTCCGCCGTAGCTTTCGTTTCCGCAGGACCAGATCAGTATAGAGGCATGGTTCTTATCACGCTGGTACATATTGTTTACACGGAAGAGGACGGCATCCTTCCATATCGGATTGTCACACGGAACAACATCGCGCCGGGCTTTTTCGTCCATTCCTCCGTAAGTCCAGGTACCGTGAGTTTCCATATTGGTCTCATCGATCAGATAAAGTCCGAGGCTGTCTGCCAGGTCGTAAACATATGAGTTATCCGGATAATGACAGGTCCTGACAGCATTGATATTATTACGCTTCATGTTGATCAGATCCCGACGGGTCTCGGCAAATGTGATCGCACGACCCGTAAGAGAACTGAATTCATGACGATTGACACCGTTGAAGACTATACGCTTGCCGTTAAGCAGCATGATGCCGTCTTTCAGCTCAAATCTGCGGAAACCGACACGTATCGGTATGATCTCACTGCATATGTCATCTTTATCACATATGGAGAGAACAAGACCGTATAATTTGGGGTTCTCGGCACTCCAAAGCTCCGGAGAATCAACAGAAAGTTTAATCTGCCCTTTATTTTTTGAAACTTTCGCGGTCTTTGAAGCGATCGTCCGGATAGATGAGGGAAGGCAGGAGGCTTTTCTTGCCTCGTTAGTTTCAAAGGGAAGCATGGTCTGTGATTCGAATGTCAGATCGGCCAACTCTGCGGTCACTACGGCAGAAGAATTAAGTTCAAAATTAATTTCTAATGTGCCTTTGCTGAAATCGTCTGAAAGAAGTGTCTTGATCGAAACATCCTCAGCGTGTTTCTCGGGCTTGATATAAAGGAACACATCCCTGAATATTCCGGAAAAGCGGAAGAAGTCCTGATCTTCAAGCCATGAACCCGAAGACCATTTGGTTACGATCACGGCCAGCTTGTTCTCACCCTCCACAAGATGATCTGTCAGCTCAAAATCACTTGGTGTAAAGGTGTCCTCACTGTAACCGATATATGCACCGTTCAGGAAGAGAATAAGATTTGACTCAACGCCCCTGAAAGAGATAAACAAACGCTCTCCGAGAAAACGCTCGGATACACGAAAATATCTGACATATGCAGCTGCCGGATTATAGATTTCGGGGATCTGCCCTTGTTTTATCTGCTCATGGCCGTCCCATGGGTATGAAACATTCGTATAATGGGGCACGCCGCCGAAACCTTCCATCTGAATGTGCGCCGGAACCCTGATCTCATCCCATCCCTTACAGTTGAAATCTGTATTTTCAAAACCGTCGGGCAGGGATTCGATATTATTGGCGACCTGGATCTTCCAGATGCCGTTCAGCATATGCCGGAAATGAGTATCGGAGTAATAGCTGTCATTTCTAAGAAAATCTCCTGTCAGCCTGTCCATGATCAGACCTGTTTCGGACGGATCAAAATATTCCCCGTCATAATGAGCAGGCAGCACATTTTCGGCAAAAAAAGTAGGATCGGCTAATACACTGTGGTCGAAGCTGTTCATATAAAGGCAACCTCCTGTGTGATTATTATATAAATGAATAGATTATTGTAAGCTAAGGTAATATCTT
>JAGCZE010000114.1 GCA_017960415.1 Lachnospiraceae bacterium | reverse complement strand
TATGTATTGATCGGGTAACCGGTCGTAAATATATAAATTTTTTACAAACGGAGGGAAGAAAATGGCAAGCGGAACTGCGTCGTTAAAGAAAAGCGACAAACTGACATTTTTTTCGAAGATGAGTACCAAGATCACACTTCTGATCAGTGCGATCGTATTTGTGCTCGTGCTTATTGAGATCATTGTTGCTACTACCAGGGCATCCAATGCAATGGAAGAAACATATCTCAACTACGCACAGAATCTTGCGGAAGAAGCTGCAATAGGCGTTGACTTTGCAACCGAATTCGGTGAAAAGGCTTACGGCGGATACGCCATGAACCTTGCACAGGAAGCTGCCATTTCCATCAACTTCTCCAGAGAATTCGGTGAGACCGTCTATAAGGCTTATGCGCAGAACCTCGCAGAGGAAGTTGCCAAGGCCATAGATGCTTCGGACGGCGGCAATCTGAACAATCTTCTTAAAGATGTCAAGATAATCGGCGTTGAAGGTTCGTATGCATACATGGTATCCCCCACCGGTGTCATGCTCTGGCATCCCACCGCAGAGAAGATCGGCGGACAGGTTGAGAACGCGGCCGTAAAGGGCATCGTTGCCGATCTCCAGGCAGGAATCAAGGTTGAGAACGGCTCCGTTCTGTACGAGTATAAGGATGCGCTTAAGCTTGCGGGCTATGCATTTACCAAGGATGGCAACATCCTTATCGTAACCGCTGACTACGATCAGTTCATGAAGATCGATTATGATACGCTCCTCGGAAACATCACCATTGACGGTGTTGAAGGATCATATGCTTACATGGTATCTCCCGACGGAACAATGCTCTGGCATACCAATCCCGAGAAGATCGGACAGCCCGTTGAGAATGCAGCAGTAAAAGGCATCGTAGCAGACCTTCAGGCAGGCAAGACCGTTAATGACGGTTATGTCGTTTATGATTACAAGGGAGCTTTCAAGCTTGCAGGTTATTCCTTTACCGATACCGGTAATATCGTTCTTGTAACCGCTGACTATGACAAGCTCATCAATATTGACTACAGCAGACTCATCGGTGCGATCGAGATGTCGGGTGTTGAGGGATCCTATGCATACATGGTTTCTCCCGACGGAACGATGCTCTATCATACCAAAACCGAGAAGATCGGACAGCCCGTTGAGAACGCAGCCGTAAAGGGCATCGTTGCGGACCTCCAGGCAGGCAAGGAAGTTCCCAACGGATCATGCACTTATGAGTACAACGGATCTTACAAGGTTGCGGGTTATGCATTTACAAATGACGGAAACATCGTAATCGTTACCGCTGACAGGGATAAGATGATGCACGGCGTCGATGCAATGCGGACAACTCTCATCGTTACCGGTATCATATTCCTTATCGTTGCTGTTATCCTTGTTGCGGTATTTACGATCGTCATGCTCCAGGCACTCGATCATCTCGTACCCGTTATCAACAAGACGGCAAACTACGACTTTACCGAGGACGACAATTCCAGGAAGCTTGAAAAGAGAGGCGACGAGGTCGGTGTTATCGCAAGAGCCATCGGAAAGACGAGGGACAACCTGCGCAGTATGGTCGAATCCATTGCACAGGCGGGTACAAGCATCGACACCAACGTAGGATCTCTCCAGGCTACGATCGACAATGTCGGAAGGGTTTGCGAAGACAACTCCGCAACTACCCAGGAGCTTGCGGCGGGCATGCAGGAGACTGCAGCATCCACCACCACCATCGCGCAGAATATTGCGAATGTTCAGGATAACGCACGCGGCATAGACCAGCTTGCCGATGAAGGAAAGAAGCTTTCGAACGAAGTGCTCACCCGTGCCGGAGAACTTGCCGCTACCACCGATAAGGCAAGCAAAAAGACCATCGAGATCTACGAGAGCGTTAAGGTTAAGTCCGAAGAAGCGATCGTTGCTTCCCAGGCGGTCAACAAGATCAATGAGCTCACCGGAACCATTATGGCGATCTCTTCACAGACCGGACTTCTCGCACTCAACGCTTCCATCGAGGCTGCAAGAGCAGGCGAAGCCGGACGCGGATTCGCGGTTGTCGCATCAGAGATCAGTAACCTTGCAACCCAGACCTCAGAAGCTGTCAAGAACATCGGCGGAATCGTTGATGAAGTCAACAGCGCTGTTGAACAGATGTCCGACTGCCTGACCCAGACCACGGGCTTCCTTGAGACTAACGTTCTTTCGGATTACGAGGAATTCGGCAAGGTAAGCGAACAGTACAAGAACGATGCCGATACCTTCGGAAAGAGCATGAACGAGATAAGGACCAACATCGGTCAGCTCGCTTCCGATATCGGTAAGATCGCGGATGCGATCGGCGGAATCGATTCCACTGTTACCGAAGCATCCCACGGTGTTGTCGAGATCGCTGAAAGAAGCAGTGAGATGGCATCCGATACCACCGACAGTATCAACAAGGTCGAAGAGTGCAAGAAGGTTGTTTCGGATCTCAACGATATCATCAACCAGTTCACTCTCTAAGTCTTAATTGCATAGTAAAAGCCCGCCGGACCTGTACGGTCAGGCGGGCTTTTTTCTTTTGTCCGATCAGTTGCTGCTTTCTCTTTCGAGTGACTCTTTGATGAACTTCATAAGCTCATCTACGGGAATGCCGTGTACGATGGATGCCTCTTCGAGCGTTTCCATCATTGCGGCGGGGCAGCTGATGCAGTGCATTCCTGCTTCCATGAGAACGGGAATGACTTCGGGCTTGGTCTGCATGATCTCGCCGAGCGTCATGTCGGGTCTGATGCCGAATACATCAAGGATGTTCTCATCGGCCTTTTCTGCAGTGTTGTTTTCAATATTTTCGGTGCTCATGATGATCTCCGTAAAAAACTGTTTTTTTTGTATCTGATTAGACAGTATATCCCATATGTTGTGATTTTAACAACAGGGAATTTTTTGACCGTGAAAAACGGGCTTCCGGAGCAGGATTGTATACACGAAAAACTCCCATTTTATGGGCTTTGTACGTAAAAAAGTACACGGCACTGCCTTGACTAATGTATACAATTTTAACTATAATGAATTCACTTGACGAAGTGGGACTAGAGACCGTTTTCGTCCAACAAATTTTTTTATTTCAATAGGAGGTACTACTAAATGGAAAGACCTGAATGGCAGGATTTCAAAACAGGTAAGTGGGACAAAGAAGTAAATGTCCGTGACTTCATCCAGAGAAACTATCATCCCTATGACGGCGATGAGAGCTTCCTTGCAGGACCTACACAGGCTACCAAGGATCTTTGGGCACAGGTCCTTGATCTTCAGAAGAAAGAAAGAGAAGCAGGCGGCGTTCTCGATATGGACACCAAGGTTGTTTCAACCATCGTTTCTCACGGCCCCGGATACCTTGACAAGAGCAAGGAGAAGATCGTTGGTTTCCAGACCGACAAGCCTTTCAAGCGTTCACTCCAGCCTTGGGGCGGACTCAGAATGGCAGAGAAGGCATGCCAGGACAACGGATATGAGATGGATCCCGAAGTATCCGCTTTCTTCGCAGTAAACCGTAAGACTCACAACGAGGGATGCTTCGATGCATACACCCCCGAGATGAGAGCTTGCCGTACTTCTCACATCGTTACCGGTCTTCCCGATGCATACGGAAGAGGCCGTATCATCGGTGACTATCGTAGAGTAGCTCTTTACGGAATCGACAGACTTATCGAGGACAAGGAAGAGCAGAAGCTTTCCACCGATTACGTTATGACCGATGATGTCATCCGTCTTCGTGAAGAGCTCAGCGAGCAGATCAAGGCTCTCAAGATGATGAAAGAGATGGCTGCATCTTACGGATGCGATATCTCCAAGCCCGCTGCTAACGTACAGGAAGCTATCCAGTGGACCTACTTCGGATATCTTTCATCCGTTAAGGAGCAGAACGGCGCAGCAATGAGCCTTGGCCGTACCTCCACTTTCATTGATATTTACGCAGAGCGTGACCTTGCAAACGGAACCTTCACCGAGGAGGAGATCCAGGAATTCGTAGATCACTTCATCATGAAGTTACGCTGCGTCAAGTTCGCAAGAACTCCCGAGTACAACCAGATCTTCGCAGGCGATCCCGTTTGGGTTACCGAGTCCCTCGGCGGCGTAGGCGTTGACGGAAGACACATGGTTACCAAGACCTCTTTCCGTTATCTCCACACCCTTGAGAACCTTGGTGCGGCTCCCGAGCCCAACCTCACCGTTCTCTG
>JAGCZE010000113.1 GCA_017960415.1 Lachnospiraceae bacterium | reverse complement strand
TCTTTTTCTTTGACATATATTAACCTTCCTCGTTGCTGTCGCCGCCGAGACCTTCACGTTTCGAAGGTGCAAGGAATGACTTGAGCTTCTCTTCGATAACACGGGGGTTCTCGCCTGCCTGTATCGAAAGAAGGCCTTCGACCATAACTTCCTTCATTGAGATCTCCATCTCGTTGTTAAGCTTCAGCTTGTTGGCTATAGGTGTACATACCCAGTTTGCAAGGACTGAACCGTAGAATGTTGTAACCAGAGCGACCGCCATGTTAGGACCTACGGAGTTGATATCGCTCAGGTTACCGAGCATGTTGATAAGTCCGATCAGGGTACCGATCATACCCCAGGCAGGACCCGCCGCACCCAGCGCCTCCCAGAAACCTATACCGCTCTTATGACGGCTCTCAACGCAGGCAAGCTCTGTTTCAAGGATCGAGCGTACCAGTTCGGGGTCAGTACCGTCGACGATCAGCAGGACTCCCTTTTTCATGAACTCGTCTTCAATACCGTGAGCTGCCTCTTCAAGTGCCAGCAGACCCTCTTTTCTCGCAACGTTCGAAAGGTTTATGATCGCCTTGATAGTCTCTTCTTCATTGATCGTAACTTTCTTGATCGCGAGGGTAAAGGTCTTCAGGCTCCCGATAAATCCCGGGATACTGTCGCACGTAGCCAACATAGCCATGAATGCTCCACCGAATGTGATCAGAACCGAAGGTACATCGACGAATGCCATGATACCGGCAATACCCTGATCGCCCTGCGCGATACCGAAGATCATCAGACCGAATGCGGCCAACAGACCTATCAACGTAGCTAAATCCAAAATATATCCACCTGCCTGTCATCGGTTTCGTTAAACAAAACCGTAAATTTCAAAAATGACGAAAAAGCCGTCAGTTTTCACTTTCAGCCTTGAAGCCGTTAAAAATATCCCACTTATACGATTTTACTAGATTTTTCACTTTTTGTCTACTTTCTTTAACAATAATTTTTTTACCGGTAGTAAGAGTTATGACCGTATCCGGAACCTCATCCACACTCTCGATAAGTTCGGCGTTTATGGTCACTTCCCGTCCGTCGATCCGGGTCACGTCTATCATGGCTGTATATCCTTTCCGTAAAAACAGATGCAAAACGCCGACAGCCGCCTTATACGGAATAAAGCTGCTGCCGGTTATATTGCATCCTTTATGCTGTTATCTCTTAAGGTTGATCAGTTCTTCAAGCAGTGTATCCGAAACCGTGATGATACGTGAATTGGCCTGGAAACCACGCTGGGTCGTGATCATCTGTGTGAATTCGCTCGAAAGGTCTACGTTGGACATCTCAAGTACACCGGTATTCATCTTGCCGCCGGATACCGAAACATCCTCGCCGATGCCGTTGAATTCACCGGAGTTCATCGTAGTCTGGAAAAGGTTGTTACCTACTGCCTCAAGACCTGCGGGGTTCGCAAATGAAGCAACCGCGATCTGGCAGAGCAGCTTGGTGTCACCGTTATCGTAAGAACCGTAAATACGTCCCGAAGTATCGACACTGATACCGGTCATGTTGCCCTTGGGCTTACCTGCGCCGGTTCCGTCCTCAAGCGAACCTCTGTTGCAGGTGAATGCCGAAGAACCGCTGCTTGCGTACATGGTCATTGCCGAGAAGTCAACATCGATCATCGTGAAGGGTGAAGGATCTGCCTGAACCATGAAGCTGAGGCTCTTTCCACCTTCATCTGCGCCTACCTGTGAGAATTTACCGGTAGAAGCATTGAAGATCAGGTCAACGCCTTCCATCTCGATATTAACATTACCCTCTTCATCCACTTCTGCCGAATACTCATCGCCGTCGGCACCGAAAATAAACGAAGTGATCTGAGATGCGGAATAGGTGATGCTTCCGTCATCCTCTTCGGTCTTGGTAACGAATATCGATTGTCCCTTGGAATCGAGAATATCGGTGATGCTGACCTTATATGCGTTAGTCGCTTCATCAGACTGTCTGATCTTCATAACAGCCATATAGCTCTGGCCGAGATTATCATAGAACGACATAGTCGTAGTCTTGCCGGTCTCTGTGGTAAGCTGGGTATCCTTGTAGTCGATGTTTCCGGACATATACTCATTCTTGGTAGGTTCAGGCTCAACAAACTGGGTATCGGGTGCCATTACGCGAAGCTCCGAAACGGTATCCGCAACACACTGTGCGGGATCGTTGGGGTCAACCTGCCATCCCATAACCTTGCATCCCGAAGAATTACACAAAACACCGTTGGCATCAACCTTAAAAGCACCTGCCTTCGTGAAATAATTGTTTACACCGTTATTTACAACGAAGAACTGGTCGCCCTCGATCATGATGTCAAGCGCATTGTCTGTTCTCTGGGATCCGCCCGAAACTGCGATAGTTGTAGTAATCTCGGCAACGCTCGAACCAAGACCGATCTGCTTGGCATTGATACCCGCCTTGCCGGTGTTGGCATTGGGGCCCGATGCATTGCTGCTTGTCTGATAAAGGATATCCGAGAAGTTTACCTGTGAAGCCTTGAAGCCTACGGTATTTACGTTAGAAATGTTGTTACCGATTACATCCATCTTAGTCTGGTGTACTTTAAGGCCCGAAACACCATAATACAAAGAACGCATCATAATATTTTACCTCCATGGATTAGGTGAAACCCTAACGTCCTCTGGCAGTCAGCCGTCATCGCCTCCATAAGGTCCGGCGATACAAGTTTCAAAATATTTAGTTATAAGTTTTTATGCGATCACAGCTCCGTCGATGTTGGTGAATATCTTGTCCTCACCTTCTCCTATTGCCGTGATAACGGTTTTGTTGCTTGTGTTGACGATAAATGCTAGATCATCAACCATTACCAATGATTCCCTGATCCCCTTCGCACCTGCTTTTTGTGCTCCGTTCTCAAGCCTTGTGCGCTGATCTTCCGAAAGATCGATGCTTCTCGACTGCATCCTCATGTTGGCATGCTTCGAAAATTTTAATCCGGCGTCTTCGGAAACTCTTGAATTGAGTATCTCTTCAAAGTATCTTCCCTGGATCTTAAATGCTTCCTGGGATTTTGTTTCTTTCTGACGTCCGATCTTATCGGTCATCTGCTGAATGGAGGGGAATGTGTTTATAATGTTTGCAGGCATCCTTTCCTCCTATCCGTCCGGTTACAAATTTCCCGGACTGAATTCATTAGTTTTGATAACTGTATCTTATTTCGGATGATCCGTCGAAAAACTTAACAGTAAAATCAAAATTCTGAATTAAATACCGAAATATTTATTTTATCGCTTACTGTTGTATAAATTGAATTGTTGAAAATGATCGACACGGGATAGCTTCCGATTTCAAATCCCTGCAATGCCTGTTTGTAGATGGTGATCACATCGTCCTTGATCTTTAAGTAGCTTCCGTCAAGTGTTGTTCCGCCGACTACTACCGCAACCTCGGATGCTTTCTGGTCTTCCTTGCCGAAATCAACCTTGAAGGACATATCCTCGGGATCTTTTGCGTTGTAATCGAAGCTGTATGCCAACTCGATCTTCGGAATGTTCTGCTTTG
>JAGCZE010000112.1 GCA_017960415.1 Lachnospiraceae bacterium | reverse complement strand
GGAAGGCGTTTTAAAATGGAACGAACTCATATTGGACGAACCGAAGCACAGAGTGACCTTCTCGGGGCGTGAGATCAACCTGACAAACAGGGAATTTATCATGCTGA
Organism: Lachnospiraceae bacterium; assembly: GCA_017960415.1. Next base: position 3,099 of record JAGCZE010000112.1, on the reverse strand, counting down.
AGGTCCTCCTGGAAAATAAGGATATTGTTCTTTCAAGAGATACGCTGCTTGAAAAGGTCTGCGGTTACGACTATATGGGTGAGACCAACGTGGTGGATGTTTATGTGCGTTTCTTAAGGTCCAAGATAGATGAAGAATTCGGGGTCAAGATGATCCAGACGGTAAGAGGAGTCGGATATGTCATCAAATCGGAGTAATGCTGCACGTTGCGGCACGCGTGACAGTTCAGGAAACAATCCGGGGAAAAAGGTCAGATCCATCAGCCGGAGGCTGGCTGTCAGCAGGGTTCGGCATAAGATAGGAGCGAGCTTTGCCAAGGATGTCCTGGTGCTGATCGCGATCTTTGCTACCTGGCTGATCGTGCTTGAAGTAAGCGCCACGGGAAAAATGGATTTCAAAAATAATGAATATGAACTGGTCTACGATGAAGAAAAAGAAAGCGGTAAGGGAATCCCTGTATGGGACAAGCTCGGAGCCGTAAGATATGTCGTAAAGGAAAGCGATACGGGCGAAACGATCGTATCGGCTTATCCGTTCACATATGCGGGTATCATCCTTTCGGTTGCGGCAGGTATTTTCATTATGCAGATCATCTGCCACTGGATCAGCTACCCGGTTGAAAATTCAAGGGTAAAGCGTATCCTGCGCCCGTTGGACAGTCTTGCGGATAAAGCGGATGAGTTGGCCCGTTACGACTTTTCGGAGGATAAATACCATCTGATCGAGAATAAGATCGATAATATCGCTCCCGACGACGAAAACCTGATCTCGCTCGGAGATGAGGATCTTGCCGGAATCGAGCGTGCGATGAATTCGCTGCTGATCAGGATCAGGGAAAACAACAAGCAGCAGGCACGCTTCGTCAATGACGCTTCTCATGAACTGAGGACCCCTATTGCGGTCATCCAGGGCTATGCAAACATGCTTGCCCGCTGGGGACGTTCGGACGAAAAGGTGCTCGATGAATCCATCACCGCTATTCAGAATGAATCCGAAAACATGAAGCATCTTGTGGAGCAGCTTCTGTTCCTTGCCCGCGGCGATGCCGGCAGGATGCAGCTGAACAGAACCATGATAGATCTGAAAGCACTGATGCGGGAAGTGTATGAAGAATCATTGATGATAGATGAGAATCATATTTATAAGCTTATGGCCTGTGATGACGATGTCTACATCAATGCCGACGAGAGCCTGATCAAGCAGGCGGTACGCGTACTCGTAGACAATGCCGCAAAGTACACCCATGAAAAAGACGAGATCATCCTGGGCGTTACCTATGCGGGAGACAGTACGGCCGTGATCCGTGTGCAGGATTCCGGCATAGGAATGAAAGAAAACGATGTGGCGCATATGTTCGAGCGCTTCTACCGCGCAGACGAGGCCCGTAATTTCAACGGGACGGGCCTCGGGCTGTCAATTGCGAAGCTCATTGTCGACAAACATGCAGGACATTTTGAGATCGTTTCGCGCGAGGAACTGGGCACACGTATAGACATAATGCTTCCGCGTGCGGCTGCAGTAGCCGCACCCGCGGAAAAGGTAAACGAAAACATTGCCTGACTTTATAAAAAAAGCGGGACCTTAACCTTGAACAGGAAATTTGGTCAAGCGGATCTTCGATATCTGCGCAGACCGCGGTTTTTCTTGTTCGCGATTAAGTCCCGTATTTTTTGTTTATAAGTTTCGTCTTCGGTGATCCTGGTCAGTGAGGTGAGAAGATAGAGCGAAAGATTGTAAGGCATACTGTTATGTATGGCCAGGTCAACCAGATATTTGGCTGTGTTGAAGTTCTTGATGTGCGTATGACCCTCAAGGAACTTTTTTCGTCGGTTAATGATGATAAAACCTTTACTTACCTGAATAATGAGATACTCACTTTTTGAATAAACCTGATTTCCCAAGCTGTGCTGCCCTCCATTCGGGTGGTATAGTTAGGAGCTCTTATCCACTTATTAATATTATCGGCTATTTACCTGCACTTGACAATAGATAAAATAATTTTATTATGATTTAACTTTGCCCTGTAATTGTATCAAATGATTTCCGGTGAAAGGTAATTTTTTTATGTTGTTAAATTTTTAATACAATTTTTGGAACCTTTATCCGGATACGTCGTCTAATCGGTGAAGGGGATGAAAAACAAAGGTTGTTGCAAATGATCGCCTGTATTGGTAAACTATAAAAAAGTTGAATATAGCAAAAAATCGGTTTATCGAAGGCAGGTTGAAACAATGAATGATGAATTGAATAATACGCGTACGCATTCGCCGGGCGATGACAGCGGCGGTGGATACGATATCGAAACATTGATGCGTACATACGGAAATGACGTATTAAGGACCGCATATTCCTATGTCAATGACCGGTCCGCCGCGGAGGACTGTTTCCAGGAAACCTTTATCAAAGCATACAAGAATCTGGAGAACTTCAGGGGAGACAGCTCGATCAAAACATGGCTGATCAGGATCACGGTCAATGTGTGCAAGGACTATCTGAAAAGCGCATATCAGAAGCATGTGGTGCCAATGATGGAATTCGAGGAGGATGCGATAGTCTCCGACAATGATTTCGAAGAGGTCGAAAATAAGGACCGCAATGAACAGATACTTGCCGCTGTCAATTCACTGCCCGGGCATTACAGGGAAATGATAATGTGTGTATTCTACAATGAAATGAGCATTGAAGAAACAGCTGCTTCACTCGGGGCTGCGCCGGGAACCGTCAAAAGCCGGCTGCACCGGGCGAAAGAACAGCTGAAAAATATACTGGAAGGGAGGTTGTTTTAGATGAGCGATATCATGAAAGAAACGGATAAAAACGATGTTGACGATATTCTTGAAATGAATGATATTACGGACGAAGAGCTTATGGATGATCTTGGACTCGATCTCGGAAACTCACTCAAAGCAGCCTTCGATAGCAGTAAGATAAGCGTAAGTGAAGAACTGATCGCAGCAACTATGGCGAAGATCAAAATGCTGGAGCAGGAAGAGAAGAAGGAGTCCGACGCGGATACAGATACCGAAATAAATGGTACTGATGCCGGAATTATGTTGAACGGCAAAGCAACCGAAACAAAGACTGCCGGCGAACATGGCG
>JAGCZE010000111.1 GCA_017960415.1 Lachnospiraceae bacterium | reverse complement strand
TTGAGGACGAATGAGCGAGAATCCCATTCTGTGAAACAGCTTTTGGCACGCACGAACCCCAAGTTCCACATCAAACGTGTCATGAATATACTTGGATAGTGAAGGACCATCCCACACTTTAAAGCCCGAATTGTTTGGATCTTCTGAAACAGCCTTTTTTACTTGTGCCAACTGTTCATCAGATAATCCGTAGATAATCCAAAAAGTAGAACTACATTTTAAAGCCCGTTGAGTTAGCGAACACTTCGAGCTTAATGTGTGCAGGTATTGATATACCAAGCAGGTTGTAATACTGTTTCACCTGCTTATTCGGAGTTTCCGTGGTCACGACCCCCGTGTCTTTTTTGGAACACATCAGGGATTGAGTTCTTCCAAATATCTCCGAAGTAGATACGCCGGTTTCCTTCATCTTCTTGCGAAGGGATAGCAGAACTATTGTATCGATTGTGTCATGAAGGATTTTCCCGCGGATCGTGGTATCCGTCCATTTGTTCAGTGGCAACAGGTCGAGATATTCCTTGCTTGTTTTGAACACTTCTTCTATCTCAGTCCGGCAGAAGTAATCAGTCAGCAGAGCCTTGGGAGTGGTATCTTTGTTGGCCAGGAGTACGAAATATCCGTATTTGACCGTGTACCAGTCCTTATCCTTCATTTTGAGTTCGGCATACTCATCCTCATGTTCCGCAAGGTATTCGCTGAATCGTTTCAAAGCATTGTTCTTATCCACATAGATATATGCGAAAACATCCTGGTCAAATAGCCGGATTCTCTTTTTGACCCCGAAGTAGGTATGGCGGGCGCGTACGAAGGCATAACTGCCTTTGCTGATCAGATCTTTCACTTCCCAGTAAAGTGTTTTGAACGGAAAACCTTTCCGCGCCGGCATTCTTCCGATAAAGGTTTTTTCGGTACCAATATGAAATGTCTTTAACAGTTCCTTTGATACATAGCCTGCATCCAGAACGAGTGATTCGATCTCAATATCCAGCGTGTTCGCCACTTCGTTGATAGTGTTCATTATGGTATTAATATCAAGGACATTACCCGGGATGATATCGTACCAGACAGGAAGACCCGAGGCTTCATCAAGAACGAGAATCAGACGGGTCATGACATCACATGATGATACACCATGACAGCACAGTGCATTGAAAGGGTTGTCTTCTATATCGTTCGGTAATGGCGTCGAATCCACATAACAGCCTCTCCCGAAAGCGGGATTCGTCTTTCGCATATGTTCCACAAATGCTTTGAAGAATGCAACCTTTACGTGATCCGAACCCATGAAGGTAAAGAACGCTGTGTCCGATTTCAGTGACGGAAGCGGGATATCCGATATGAGATATGATGCGAATGATTTCTGCAGAAATGCATCACAGCCTATCTTGGATCCATCTTTTAAAATGCCATGAAGGATATGTGCAACCAGACGCTTGTATTCGCTATCTTTGGTAAAAACGTTCCTCAAAACCCTTAGCAAACCGTTCTTTTCCAGAAACGAAAGCAGCAGATAGGAATCTCCGAATACGGTATGTATCTCGGTTGCTGGAAATAGGTCTTCGCGATTCTTAACACGCGGATCGTCCTTATCCACAGACTCAAATGAATCCGAATTGGCGTCATATTGGACTAATCCCCGCGTTGGAGAAAGAAAAACTCCTCTCCTGCCGTCTTCACTGAGGTCAAGGACCTTCCCAAGCTTCTCTCTGACTTCGTGCTTGCAGTAATTTTTCTGACCGTTACGCACGTAAACCGAGTCTACAACGGCAGCTGATCCACTTACAATGACGTTGTTTTTATCCCGAACGATTTTCTGAGCTTTGATGAATGCCATGTAGTCTACCTCCACACATAAATAGTTTTAAGTAGGACTACATTGATTATACACCAAAGCACGTAAAAACGCAACATCTTGCTTGAAATCCCTTGGTTTTTCGCAAATATTGTGTTGATCAGCTCGGTGTAGTTCTACATTTATCAAAGTCTACGGTTAACTTTTTAAGACAATACGCACTTTTGCTTTTCCATTTTTTCGGGACAATACGCGCATTTACATATTTGATTTCTTTGATTTCTTTGATGCTCGGCAATTCAATTGCAGATGTAGTTCACCCATCCGGGTTGACATTCCCCTTTTCCATTGCTATCATATAGTTGATTCCAAACCCCCGCCCTGTATCAGCTGCAGGCGGATCATCCAACCGTTTTTTCGGAGGGTTTTCATGAACAGACCCATTTCAAAACCGATACTCTTTGTCATCCTTCTCTGTTTATGCCTCGGAGTCCTGCCTCTCGGTGCTGTCGCTCTGGAATCGCCTTTCCAGACCGGTCCCTATGGCAGTTACGAGATCGGAGGAGACGGGCTGGAACTGTCCAGTTCTTCCTGGCAGCAAGCCGTCTGCCTGATCGAAGAACAGGACTATGCAGATCCCTCAGATTGCATCCTGGAAGCGGACCTGACATGCCTTTCCGGCGTGGACGTCGCGTCCGGGTGCCGGATGGGTTTTGTCCTCTTTTCAAACGACTCA
>JAGCZE010000110.1 GCA_017960415.1 Lachnospiraceae bacterium | reverse complement strand
TCTATCGCGATATCCCCCTCTTCTTTTGCTTTTTTTCTTTTTCTTGCTTTTTTGTCAGAAGTGTGATACAATAAAATAGATACTGTGCGCATAACGGAGGAATGGCCATGGCCGGGAAAATGATAGTATTTATTGACGGCGGAGATACTCTTGTCGAAGAGGGTTCGATAAAAAGGGACGAGAATGATGTGGTACAGAGCACCGAGGCGGTCCCCGGAGCGCTTGAAACCCTCAGACTGCTGAAGGATAGGGGATATATCGTATGTCTTGTGGATGATGTGAAGAACCAGTCAGTGACCAATGTGTTCATGGCCAACGGACATCTGGACTGCTTCACAGCCGTAAGTACCTCGGAAGAAGCAGGTGTGGCTAAGCCTGCAGCAGGTATCTTTGAGAACGCGATGAAGAAGCTCGGGCTTTCCGAAGAGGATAAAAAAAGGATCATCATGGTCGGTAACAGCTGCAGGTGCGATATCGCGGGCGCCAATCGTTTCGGGATTACATCGGTCCTCATGGACTGGTCACCCAGACACAGCATGACACCGCAGAATGCCGATGAAGTTCCTGACTACATCATTCACATACCCGACGAACTGCCGGAGCTGCTTGAACGCATAGAAAAACGAAACGGCTGAGTGTGAATGAGATTGCCGGCAGAGCATGCCGGAACTTTAAAGAAATAAGAAACGGCAAAGATATAACCGGCCGGAATACATAAGGCCGGAACCGAGGATGGATATATGGATTGTAATACCGCATTATCATACATTGAACCTTTCCTTCGCAATGAGATGACGGATGAGGAAAAAGAGGGCTTCATCTATCATGTCAGGAACTGTAAGGATTGCCGGAACGAACTTGAGTTTTATTATATCACGCATGCGGTCTTCAACGAACTGGATCAGGATATGGAGGCCGAGAATGCCGATTACATTGCCGCACTGGACAGGAAGCTTGAGATATCCCAGAAGGGAGTCAACAGAAGACGCCACATCCGGCAGATAGCGGCGGCCATAATAGTCATTGTGATGCTTGCTGTTGCTGCGCTCCTGTTCTTCAAGCAGGTTCAGCCCGGTATTTAGATAAATGGAGAATAACAGATGCCAGAGAATAACGAAAACCGTCTTCTGGTACTGATAGACGGTTCAGGTCTACTCAGTACCCAGTATTACGGGAATCTGCCGATAGAGATACTTGCGGCCAAAACCGAAGAAGAAAAGAAGCAGTACTACGGCAGGATAATGCACAGCCATAAAGGCATTTATACGAATGCGATATACGGCTTCATGCGTACGATGCTGAAGATATGCAAAGAACAGAAGCCTACGCATATTGCGGTCGCATGGGATGTTACGAGGGAGACTTTCAGAAGGAAGCTCTATCCCGAATACAAAGCCAACCGATCCGAAACTGCCGAGCCTCTCAAGGAACAGTTCGCGCTGTGCCAGGACATACTTGAAAAGATCGGTGTAAAGCAGTTCATGAGCGGAGATTATGAAGCCGATGATTACTGCGGCACGCTTTCGAAGCTTTTCGAAGATGATATACCTGTCAGGATACTGACCAAGGATCACGATTATCTGCAGCTTGCTTCGGACAGGACCAACATATGGATGCTGCATTCGAATGCAAAGAAAGCGGATGAGCTGTTCAAGAAATACGGGATCGTAAAGGACGGAAGCATCCCTGAGAAATGTTTTAACCTGACACCCGAACTTGTGAAAAAAGAGTATGGCGTCGAACCTGCATCCGTTGCTGATCTGAAAGGCTTGCAGGGTGATGCTTCGGATAATATCAAGGGTGTTCCGGGCGTCGGACCCGCAACCGCGGTAGCGCTCATTGACCACTATAAGACTGTTGAGGCGCTGTATAAGGCGATGGACGGGCTCGATGAGAACGGACTCAAAGAACTTGCCGCATCATGGAAAGATATCGGAATAACAAGATCCCCCATCGCGAAGCTGGTCAAAGAGGATGAAAACGAACTGGTGGGCAGGAAGGCGGCATTTTTATCCAAACAGCTCGCCACGATCAAAAGGGATATAGACATGCAGGATCTGAAACTCGATGATCTTGGATTGTCCATCGACACCGGTGAGCTGCAGAAGATATTTGATGAGCTCGACATTAAGGCTTTAAAGGCCGACATCGGAACCGAAACCGCCCTTCGCTCGTCTGTAGAATATAAGGTGATAACCGGACTTGCGGAAGCTGAAGAGCTCATAGTCAAAATACTCGACAAAAGAGGGATCGGCGAAGAAAGCACCGAAACTGTGGCAGGTGTTACTGTTATTACCGATGCGGACGGATTTACACTGCTCGGGATCGCCTTTGAGGGCGGATGCCATATCATTGCGTCAGAGGGCTTTATCAGTAAGTCATATATGAGGGACCTGCTCGTAAGGCTGGATGATGCGGGAGTCAATATCTGCATTTTCGATATAAAAAGATCCATCAGGACATTTGATATCACAGGCCTTGTCAATGCTTTCGATGTTTCGCTCGCGGCATATCTCATTGATCCGCTCAGCAACGATTATGACAGTGCCAGGATAGCAAGGGAATACCTTGACAGGAGCTTTACTCCGGTCAGGGAAATACCGGGCAAAGAGAGCTTAAGAAGCGCCTGGGACGGCAAGAAGGAGCTTGTAGCCGCGGCTCTTGCATACGAGAGTCTGTCTGCTGCGGAGCTGTTCTCGATACTGCGCAAGAAGCTTAAAGAAACAGAGATGCTCGACCTGTATTACCATATTGAGCTGCCTTTGATCTATACGCTGCTCGGCATGGAAAAGGCCGGTATCATGGTCGAAAAAGAGGGACTTGAGACCTTCTCGGCCAGACTTAAGACCGATATCGAAAGGCTCGAAAAAGAGATATGGACGGCCGCCGGAGAGGAATTTAACATTAATTCGCCGAAGCAGCTTGGCACGATCCTGTTTGATAAACTCAGGCTTCCCGGCGGAAAAAAGACGAAGTCGGGGTATTCGACCTCGGCGGATGTGCTTGAAAAGCTGAAGATCGAGGATCCGATAGTTGAAAAGATCCTTGAATACAGACAGCTGACCAAGCTGAATTCAACTTACGCAGAGGGACTGTTTGATTATATAGATTCCGACGGAAGGATCAGAACTACGTTCAATCAGACCGTGACGGCAACCGGACGTCTCAGCAGTACCGATCCGAACCTTCAGAACATTCCCATCAGGACCAGTCTGGGGCGTGAGATCAGGAAGGTGTTTACCGCATCGCCGGGCTGTGTCTTTGTTGATGCGGATTATTCACAGATAGAATTGAGGATACTTGCGGCTATGTCCGGGGATGAGAATCTGATCGCGGCATACCGCAATTCGGAGGATATCCACAGGGCAACAGCCGCTGCGGTTTTCCATGTTCCCTTTGAGGAGGTTACGCCCGAGCTCAGAAGCAGGGCAAAGGCAGTCAACTTCTGCATAGTAAACGGGATCAGTTCCTTCGGTCTCGGAGAGGACCTGAAGATATCGAAGAAAGAAGCGGAAAAATACATCTCCGACTATTTCCTGACGTATCCCAGGATCAAGCTTTTCCTTGATGAACTGGTTGCTTCCGCCAAGAAAAACGGATATGCGGTGACCGGTTTTAAACGGAGGCGCCCCATTCCGGAACTGGCTTCCTCCAATTTCATGCAGCGTCAGTTCGGAGAACGTATTGCCATGAATACACCGATCCAGGGTACCGCGGCCGATATCATCAAAACCGCGATGCTCCGCGTAGATGCGAGACTGCGCTCGGAATGCCCCGCAGCGAAGCTTTTGCTGCAGGTTCACGATGAACTTTTGGTCGAAGCGAGGGAAGAAGACAAAGAGTCGGTAAAACAGATACTTGTCGAAGAAATGCAGGGAGCCGCGGACCTTCCCGTCAATCTTGAAGTCAGTGTGATGGCGGGTAAAAACTGGTTTGAAGCGCATTGAATCTGAACCGGGTGATTGTACCGGGTGCAAGCACCTAATGGACGGGGTTAGCGGTTCATGCTCTCGGCATGGAGGTTTAAGAATGAAGATCATCGGATTGACCGGAGGTGCGGGATGCGGTAAATCCTTCGTTGCCGGTGTCATTATGAAGAATTTTCCCATACTGCATATCAGTACGGATGATATTTCGCGCAGACAGATGCGTCCCGGCGAGGCTGTGTATGACGCGGTGGTC
>JAGCZE010000109.1 GCA_017960415.1 Lachnospiraceae bacterium | reverse complement strand
ATGGCGCGGTTGAAGCATCTCACTTTACGGACATTCAAAAAGGGAAATATTCGGAGTTTGTGGTGCTTAAGCCCTACGGCAGACACAAAAGCGCGATAAAGATGTTTCCAAACACATCGGGCGCAGACAAGGAAAAGGATATTCCGGAACAGTTAAATGATCTTCCGTATGCGGAATATACTTTTGTGACCGACAAAGAATCTGAATACGAAGCCGAGTTCGTATTTGCGCCTTCGCTTCCGGTGAACGATTCAAATTCACAGTGCTTTGCATACTCGGTAAACGGAGATGAGGCAGTCGTAACTGATACTATATTGGATAAGTCGCGTCCGATATTTAACAGTCACCAGTGGGCTGTTGATAACAGAAGAAATGCCAAGATAATAAGCGGCAGCCTGAATGCAAAAAAGGGTATCAATTCCATACGTTACTACCAGGTGGATCCGAACCTTATATTGGAAAGGATAGTTCTTTGGGATAAGGACCGTCCGGTCAGGGAGTCATACCTCGGACCGAAAGAAAGCTTCAGGTTCTGATATACGGATATGATATAATTTATAAGTGGGAATTTCCGGAAAAATGTTTTGATGACGATAACTGATCAATTCGTAAAGGGGGTAAACGAATGAAAAAAAGAGCATTATTTATCGGCGGTACCGGAACTATAAGCACGGCTATCGTAAAGAGGCTGGTCAATGAGCTTGACTGGGAGGTATGGGTATTAAACCGCGGAAACCGCGCGCATGTTCTGCCTGACGGGGTAAAGCAGATCGTTGCCGATATCGATGATGAAAAGACTGTCCTTGAAAAGATAGGTGATACGACATTTGATTGTGTCTGTGAGTTCATCGGTTTTCATGTAAGACAGGTTGAAAGGGATGTACGTCTTTTTGAAGGAAAGACCAAGCAGTATATCTATATAAGTTCCGCTTCGGCTTATCACAAGCCTGCATCAAACTACATCATTACCGAGGGAACATCGCTTGCAAATCCTTACTGGCAGTATTCAAGGGACAAGATCGCCTGCGAAGAGTTCCTTATGAAAAAGTATAAAGAAGACGGCTTCCCTGTAACAATAGTTCGTCCGAGTCACACATATGACGAGCGAAACGTGCCTTTAGGCGTTCACGGTAAAAACGGATTCTGGCAGGTCATCAAACGTATGCAGGAAGGAAAGCCCGTTATCATACAGGGTGACGGATCAAGCCTTTGGACATTGACATGGAACGGTGATTTTGCGATCGGTTACACGGGACTTATGGGAAACAGACATGCCATAGGAGAGGCATTCCAGATAACATCGGATGAAGCACTCACCTGGGATCAGATATATCAGACGATCGCGGATGCTTTGGGAGTCAAACTCAATGCTTATCATGTTTCGACAGACTTCTTGAGAGCTGTCGGTGACAAATACGGATATGACTTCACGGGATCTTTACTTGGAGATAAATCCGTTTCGGTTATTTTCGACAATGCTAAGTTAAAACGCGTGGTTCCGGATATGAGAACGAATGTAAGATTTGACATGGGTGTCAGATATGCGCTTGATTATGTGCTTTCACATCCCGACGAATGTCAGGTTGAAGATCCGGAATTTGATGATTGGTGCGACCGTGTAATAGAAGCCATCGAAAAAGCAAAAGCCGCTATATAGCGGTCATGGGGTGAATCAGTGTTCATACAGAAGATCCGAAACAGCCTGTTAGCTCAGCTTATCTGTATTGTTCTGGCTATTTTAGTTGTTTTGACTGTTACTCTTTATACATCATATATCTACGTAAAAGACACGACCCAGAACTATGCGCGCACACTGGCTGACAGTCTGCTGCGTCAGGCTGATAATGCGCTGAGCCTTTATGAGGAGAATCTCAAATACAATTCCGAGTCGCTCTGTCAGTTTATGATCATGGATAATTTGGAGGCTGCAGACAGTGAAGCCGGAGCCGCAATGATCTCATCATATTATTCACAGATAGTATTAAAGGACAGAGAGATAGTTTCGGCACTCATAATGGATAAAGATCTTAATACACTGGTTTCTTTGGGCCGTCAGGTCGAACTATCGGATAAGCAGCTTTATCTGCGACAGGAATCCGATATGAACGCAGACTGGTATTATCCGGATGATGATAACTATTACTACGGTTTTTATTACCCCATATACAGCGGGACCGGTTCAAAGACAAAGCTCCAGGGAATGTGCGTTTTCATTCTTGAACCCTGGAGGATCGACGGTACTTTGCATAATATCCTGAACGATAATATGGCCGCCATTTTGTTAAGCGATTCCAATAAGCTCGATCTTTCTTTTCATGTTTTCGGCAATGTGCCATCCGACGTGACGATGGAAGATCTCAGAGCTGATGATGATTTCATTTACAGAGAAGGTAACTGGCAAAACGGAATAAGGATCGCGGTAGCGGTTTCCGTATCGGGAAACACCTCGGGAAGCAATGCCATACGGAATATGATCGCGCTTGCTTCTGTTCTCACATCTCTGTTCCTTGCAGTTATCATATTGTTCTCATATTATCAGATGGCAAAGCCCATCCATGCCATAGACAGGTTTAT
>JAGCZE010000008.1 GCA_017960415.1 Lachnospiraceae bacterium | reverse complement strand
CATAACACATCAGGTAGCTCACAAGAATACCCAGTGCCGTTGCGACTATCCAGGCCGTGATCGTCATGAACAACGTCACCAGAACCGATTTCGCTATAGTATAATATGCGCCTCCGGAAATCAGGTTTTCCGATATGGCATTAAAAATCCTGGAAATCAAAATACCCTCCTTGCTCCTTTCGGAGCTGTCTTTTTATCTCAGAGTCACGAGTCTGTAGCCGTTGCACCGCAGATATCCGTCGGACATGATCCAGTTTTTGGTTCCCTCGGTGGTGATCTGTCCGGGCGTTCCGTAGCAGAACACCGCGTCAATCCTGCCCGACATCAGGCTTGTAAATATTGTCTCATTATCAAGGACTTCAAATTCTATCGTCCGTCCGAGTCTCTGTCCTATCTCGTCCATAAACGCAACACAGAATCCATACGGCTTGCCGGTGACATCGATCAGCTCTATCGGCTCGGTGGCGCCGGTTATCCCGACCCTGATCGCACCTTCTTTTCCGTATGCCTTTTTATATGCGGAATCCGAAACAGCCATATCCTTCGGAGTGAATTTCTCCGCGGTTGTGGCATTTACTATATATTTCTCCACCAGTTCACGGTATATATCGCTTGCAATGATGCCGTTGATCGCTTCATTCAACTTCTCTGTAAGGGCCTTTCCCTTATTGTCGTTCTTTAGAGCGAATCCGAATTCGAATCTTCCTTCCGGCAGCTGCGAAATGCTTGCCATCCCGTCTGTGCTCAGTATCCCGAGTCTCAGGTCGTTCATGTTCTTCGAAGCATTCCTGCTTTTGTCAGTGTCCGGGTTATCACTGTCATTGCCCGCATCCTGAATACTGCCCGAATATTTCTTTACCAGATAATCGGCAGTAACATTCGTTGCCCAGACAGCCGAGACCTTTCCCGTTTTAAGTGCGTACAATGCTTCTTCTACGGTGTCATAAGCCTTGTAGCCGCCCAGTCTCACGCCCAGCATGCTTTCAAAGAATACCTTGGCGCTGTTTTCCGGCATTCGTCCGTTCACACCGCCTATTGTTTTCCCCTGAAGATCTTTTACATCCGCAATACCGGTCTGAACGGTCTTTCCCTTGTATGCCCCGAAGCCGGCCAGCAGTATCAGCAGGCAGAAGCACACAAGGATCGTGATCCATTTTTCTTTGTCAGTCAATTTTTCTTTTCCACCTCATATCCGATCATTTTTCGGTACCGATCAAGATCAAACCCTTAATTTTACTTTATAATTGCCCCCAATATCTTCTCGCTGCGTGTGGCCAGAACGATATTGTTATTATATACTACAGGTGTAGCCTCTATTGCCGATCCGAAATTCAGCCTGCTCTTTATATTGCCGTTCTCCGCATCGATCAGCAGAAGATCGCCGTTCTGGCAGCCCTGGACGATATATGCCTTTCCGTCCGCGGTATAAGTAACGATCGTGGAACTCCACGAATACATATCAAGATCGATACGCCATCTTTCCCTGCCGTCCTTACGGTCGAGTGCAACCAGATATCCGTCTTCGAGTCCCGGAGTCTTCGAAACCGAATAGATAATGAAGTCCGAGATCACGCCTTCCCCGAGGGTTCCCGTCGAGAGCACTCCGCCGGCATATCCCTTGACCGTATGTACATTGTACGGCTTCTTCCAGATGATTTCGCCGTTCATTGCGTTCAGCTTGTAGATCGTGGCATTTCCCATACTATGCTTGTCGTAATTATACTTCAAAGTCGTTGCCACGTAAACGTATTTCGAATCGCCGTCAATATCAAGTACCGGCGACGAATTGATATCTTCGTTCAACTCCTGGACCCATACCATTTTCATGGTGTTCAGGTCGAGGCAGTAGAATGTTCCGGCATTATCGCCGATGAACAGATAGCCTCCGTAAACGGCGGCGCTGGATTCGCTTCCCCACAGATAGCCCCCGTCCCGGTACTTATCTTCGATCGTACATGAATATTCCACTATCTCCGAAGGATCGATCGAAAGGGTTCCCGCTGCCCGGTCATACCTCGTTCCGAGCTTCATTGTATAGATAACGCCGTTTTCACCCGGCTGTATCAGTGTATCCGTTACGGGATCTATCACAGGTGACGAGTCATAGGCATGCCATACTCTGGGCGCGATCTCGCTGTCATAGCCTCCCTGATAGAGCAGGCTGCCGTCGATAAGACTATAGATGTAGAATCTCTGGCTGACGTTCTCACCGTACATTCCGGTCTGGGCATCTCCCGACCCGCATACCAGAAGCGGCGTTCCGTCCGGATACAATGAGGCGGTTCCCTTAAATGTCATTCCGACATAGATGACCGGTCTTGTCTCCTCGCCCGTTTCCATATCGAGGAACCTGATGCTGCCGTCCATTCCCGGATAAATGACTTCTACGAGTCCGTCCTTGTTCTTTGCGGAATCATACATGTTCATGGTCTGCTTGACGTCCTTGTCCCATTGCATCAGAATGGGCTGTCCCGTCCAGCCGTTCCCGGACCAGTAATCCACCCCGTTGCTCTTAAGTATTTTACCTGTGTTGTAACTCCAGGTCTTCTCAAGCTTTTCCTCGGTAACCGCAGATCTTCCGACGCTGGTCTTTGTTCGTGCATAATTACCGCGGAAGGTAAGCATTCCGCCCGCAGCGGGTTCGCCGGTCACGAAATCTTTTGAAAACGATATCTGCCCGTTCCTTGAATACTCTCTCACATATGAGGTTTCCCAGTCAGCCGGTGAAGTTCCCGATGCTCCGGCGTTGTCTGCATTTTCCTCAGCCGCAGCCTTATTTACGCTCACCTTGATGATCTCGCTGACGCCGTGGGCCTTTGGATCGGTCGCCGCTGTGGAAAAAGGCACCTCACCGTCCGCTCCGGCTTCATATTCGGGATAATACTCCGCATCAAGACTTCCTGCCGCATCATGCAGGTAATTGTAGAAATATTTGGGATTTCCTACCTTTACGAGCAGCTTAAAGCCGGCAAATGAAATGATCAGAGCCGCTAAGACCGCTGCGCTTATGATCAGCACACGCTTATATTTCTTGATAAATTCCAGAAATTTTTCCATTCCAGTAAATAACCACCTGTTAATTATATTATCCACGGATCAGCCCCGGCCGGATTTCTGATTTTCCATTCTCAGTCCGGCACTGACGTATCTGTGATATGCCAATCTCATATCAGTTTTGCCAGATCGCAGACATGTGAAACGCCCACCAGTTTGATCCTGTCATTTTTGATCGAGCGTGCATTGACCTGGGGCAGAATGACTGTTTCAT
>JAGCZE010000108.1 GCA_017960415.1 Lachnospiraceae bacterium | reverse complement strand
TAAATTTAACTTCACACTTACAGGCTATCCTTTGACTTTTTTGGCTATGCTGGCAGTATCACTTACTGTTTGCACCATGACAAGCCGGATCAAGGCACAGGAGGTCATTCGCCTGGAAATGGAAACCGAAAAAATGCGCAGCAATCTGCTGCGTTCCGTATCTCATGATATTCGAACTCCGCTCACATCCATTACAGGAAATGCGTCTGCAATATTGGATAATGAGGGAAAACTTGACAGGCTTCAGATAAAGAAGCTTCTTGAAGATATACAAGGAGAGGCCGAATGGCTTAACCGTGTTGTTGAAAACATTTTGTCCATTACAAAAATAAGCAGTGATGTTGCGAGAATCAGGAAAGAGCCGGAACTTGCGGAGGAAATTGCAAGCAGTGCTGTAAATAAATTCCACCGGCGATATCCGGAAGTCCCTGTCCGCGTCTATGTTCCGGACGATGCGCTGCTTGTTCCGATGGATGCAGTTCTGATAGAACAGGTGCTTTTCAACCTGATGGAAAATGCAGTGCTGCATGGTAAGAGCACTTCTCATATTGACCTGCGGATCTCATCGAGGGGTGATCGGGCAGTCTTTATGGTTGAAGATGACGGCATGGGAATTCCTGAAGATCTCAAGCTGCATCTCTTTGATGGCACACTTCCTATTGGAGAGCGTGGCGATGGTTCCGGACATAATATGAAAATTGGACTTTCGATCTGCCGGTCAATTATAGAAGCTCATAGCGGAGCGATAGCTGCAGAAAACAGGGATGAGGGAGGTTCCCGCTTTTATTTTGAACTCCCTTTAGACTGCATGCAGTATTCATAGACCCGGATTCGGCAAGAGATAATAGGGATAAGGATTTATGGAGATTAGAGACAGAATAGTAGTCATAGAGGACGACGGCAGTATCCTCAATCTGCTTAAAACAATACTTAAGGCCAACAACTATGACGTGCTGGTCACAACTTCAGGCGCAGAGGCGCTCACAATAATATCATCCCATTGCCCGGATCTGGTTATCCTTGATCTCGGGCTTCCTGACATGGACGGAACGAGGCTCCTCAAGTCTCTGCGCGAGTGGTCATCGATTCCCGTTATCGTGCTTTCCGCAAGAACTCACGAAAAAGACAAAGTGGAAGCACTTGATTTGGGAGCAGATGATTATATAACTAAGCCTTTTGGCACCTCAGAACTCCTTGCAAGGATCCGATCAGCACTAAGGCACAGACGTACAGCAATGGACGCCGGACTTGCCATGCAAAACGGAGTCCTTCATATAGGCAGCCTTACAATAGATTACAATAAACACCGGGTACTGAAGGATGGCCGTGATGTCGGACTGACTCAAACAGAATTCCGTCTGGTTTCACTGCTTGGCAGGTATGCCGGACGGGTCATTACCTACGATATGATACTTCGTGAAATATGGGGGCCTAACCTGAAAAATGACAATCGTATCCTGCGGGTGAACATGGCAAATATCCGCAGAAAGATAGAAAACCATCCTGCGGAGCCGGAATTCATTTTTACAGAGGCTGGTGTAGGTTATTTCCTTAGAGAACCGGATTGAAAATCAGGCATCCTTATACCGAATATGCATTCTGAAAATCTGTGTGAATATACAGTTAATTATCTGTTAAGAAGGATTTGCTAAGTGTTAATTTTCCGCTAATAATGCGCTCTTCCCTGCCAATGTTTCGTAGAATAGCAGTAGCTAAGGCAAAGGAGACGATGTGACAGTAAGGAATCGCAGCGCATTAAACCGGATAACACTTTTATTTATAGCCGCCGTCTTGATCCTGGGGCTTATTAATTCTGCTAAATGCGACAAATCATACGATTTTGTTCGCGGGTTTAGTGAATACCGGAATGAGATGAGTGCTCCTGCTTTGCCTGCCATGAATGACCTCATTGCAGACACTTCTGTTAATGTATATCTGACTCGCTTTCTGACTGAAGGAGGCAGACCGGGAAGACAGCTTCTTGCCGGTCCTGACAATACCGGACAGGCTGATTTTAAGAATTGCGGCATCCTCTCTGTTAACCTTAGCATACTCCTTTTATGTGTGCTTCAAAGCACATCTTTCAAACATATCTTTTATATCCACCTCAAGGACGGAAACAAATAGCCACACTCTCTTATGGTCCTTAGACACATCTGTTTCGATGAGTCTGATTTTGCGTATTTATCTGTAAATGGCCCTGAGAGAGGCGGTAGGTTTTTATCCGCCCCTCGACAACCAACACCAACGCTCAAAATACAATTCCTTGGGGCGGCGAAGCTTCCGTCTCTCCCAGGGTCATATAATTGTCCTTTTCAGCGCACAGCCCCCAGCAGATAATTATTTAATGGAATTCTTGTTTGATAAACATTTATTGATGATTAACAAGGAGGTTTCTTATGAGTATTAGTGAATTTATAGGCTGGTTAGACGGTCTTGTATGGGGTACCGTAATGATGGTTCTCATCATCGTAGTAGGTATTCTCCTGTCCGTTAGAACCAAGTTCCACCCTCAGAGAAGGCTCGGATTATCCCTCAGATACGCAGTTACGAACGAAGAAGGCGCAGAGGGAGACGTATCCAGCTTCGGAGCTCTGACAACAGCTCTTGCTGCTACGGTAGGTACAGGAAACATCGTAGGTGTATCCACAGCTATCATGGGCGGCGGTCCTGGAGCTCTCTTCTGGATGGAGTTTGCGGCATTCTTCGGAATCGCTACAAAGTACGCAGAAGGTGTTCTTGCTGTCAAGTACAGAGAGGTCAAGGAAGACGGCTCGATCCTCGGCGGACCTTTCTACTACATTGAAAAGGGCATGGGCCCTAAGTGGAAATGGCTCGGCAAGCTGTTCGCTCTCTTCGGAGCACTCGCCGGAGCTCTCGGTATCGGAACATCCACACAGGTAAACGGTATCGTAAACGCTATCAGCAAGGTCGCTGAC
>JAGCZE010000107.1 GCA_017960415.1 Lachnospiraceae bacterium | reverse complement strand
CGCGGACGGGTTTACATTACTCGGGATCGCGATCCTGACAGTAAGTGAGATAATGTTGTACCGGTACGCCGAAATCGGGAGAGATACCGGCGCCGAAACACTTGTTGCGGGATACGATGATAACCGGGCTGTAAAACGGACGATCATCGGAGTTTATGTTGTGATAATAGTCGCGCTTTGCTGGCTGGCACTGCTGTCTTCGGGAAATTCGGGCACATTTGCGTATTTTCAGTTTTAAGGAGAGTAAAAGTGATCAGAAAACGGATTATTGGGGCAATGCTGATTTGTATCATCATGTTGCTCTGCTACGGCTGTACTTCCGGGGCAAATACTCCGGATAATCCGGCAGACGCAGGCAGTACCGGTACGGTCAGCGGTTCGGATACCGGCACCGGTTCAAATACCGTGACGCCTGCAGCAGAACCGGAATTTAATGTGACATTTATTACCGACAGTGATAAATACGAAATATCCGGGTCCGACACTATCTCCGTAAAACGTGGGGAATCCGCTGTTTTCGTTCTGAATATGAAGGAAAACTACAAACTGGACAAGGTTATAAGAAACGGGGCCGATCTCGAAGCGGATATTGTAAATGAGAACGGAAAGGCTACGGTTACGATAAAGGATGTCAGGTATTCATTTGCGATCGAGGCCGAATGCGTGATGACAGGGACCTTTATTGCGTATCATCCAAACGGCGGTTCTTACGTGAACGGAGATGATCCCGAGAAGCCTTATATTGTCGGTTATTCACTGAAGAACCGGCTGCGTCCTAACACCGAAACAGGCGTGGGGAAGCTCATTCGGAAGAATTGGGTAATGACCGGATGGAACACGGAGCCTGACGGTACCGGAGAGCATATAGGGCTGGGCAGCCGCGTAACAGTGGAAGAAAACGGTATGATCAACTTGTATGCCGAGTGGATCCGTCAGAGCAATACATCTGATTTCGAATTTATTAAACGCGATGACGGTTATGCGATCAGAAAATATCTCGGAAATGCCGAAACCGTTGTGCTGCCCGAAGAATACAACGGCGTAGCGGTGACGGCGGTTTTGGAGGATGCATTTGCGGAACATACGGAAATAAAAAAAGCCGTTATCTCTCCGTCAGTGATCAAGCTTTCACAAGGCGCCTTCAGAAATACCGGACTTCAGGAGCTGTATATATTTGACAACATCAAGGTAATCTCGGACAAGACCTTTGAAAGCTGTGCGGGACTTGCGAAGGTCTTTATAAATGCTTACGGGAAGCCCAGGATCACTCCATACCTGTTTTCGGAATACAATTTTGCGGACAAGTACGATATTCTGATCCTGAACAAAGATAAGAAAAAGGTCGTTGTTTTCGGCGGATCTGGGGCGTATTTCTCACTCAATGCCAAACAGATGCAGCAGGAGCTGAATGATAGCGGCGAAGACTATGTATGCATCAATATGGCTGTAAACGGCTGGTTTAACGGTCCCGCGCAGTTTGAGATGATCGGGCGGTACCTGAATGAAGGGGACATTTTCATCCATGCCCCCGAAACATCTTCGTGCTTCAGCTTCATGTATTCGGTCACCATGGCTCCGTATATTAACGATTTCCAGTATAACCGGATCCGGATGTATTCATGCGTTGAAACAAATTACGATCTTTTTTCGCTGATCGATCTAAGGACCGTAGAAGATTTCTTCGACGGATTCCAGCTGTACAATACGTTTCGCAGCGGGGCTCCCGAGGCCGAATATACCGATTATCTGACAGAGATAATCTGGTACGCAGATACTATCCAAAACGATCTGGGTTACATTGATGACAGCGGAAGCATCGCATTGCCGCTTGCAGCGGATTCCACAAGGGAAAAGGGTGAGGCGGATATTGTAGTGGAATATGTTACGGATGAGGCCGCCAATAAGAGGCTGAACGGGTTTTATGATGAGCTGGCGGCCCGGGGAATAAAGGTATTCTTTACAACAGCGCCGATCAATTTATATACGCTTGAGGACAGACTGGCCGGAGATGGGGACTTTAACCGCATCAGTGACGGCGGAGCGCTGTATTTCGGGCGTCCGGAGGGAATCCCGGATCCTGATTATGAAAATCTGGACGAGTGGGTGGCGGCTTTTGAAAAGGCGGTGGAAGAGCATCTGCATTGTACGGTGATCCTGCCTCTTCATGAGAACCTGTATACAACGGGCGATTTCTGCGAACCCGACTATCATCTGTGTGATGAGGCAAAAACCGTCTACACCGAAAATATGACCAATGGAGTGCTAAAACAATTATCCAAATGAGAAGACGATTAATTTGTGTGATAACAGCAGCCGTTCTGTTGCTGATCATACCGGTAACGGTTGCGATTGCAGGTGTGAGCCTGCCTGCGGCATTTTCCGAAACTTATTACGGCGAACTTCCGTACATGTATGAGGAGCTTGAAAATACAGAGGGAAAGCGGATCATCCTCATTGGCAACAGCGCTGTTGCTTTCGGGGTGAGAAGCGATCTTCTGGAAAGTGAGCTGGAAGATTATTCCGCGGTGAATTTCGGGCTGTACGGGGCTGTCGGAACCAAGGCTATGCTTGATCTGGCAGACGGTAAATTTCGTGAAGGCGATATAGTCATCATAATGCCAGAACCTTATGCGCAGACCTCATCGCTGTATTTTTCGGCATCCGATGCATACAGGGCAACCGAAAAGTCCGGAGAAATGCGGACTGCTCTTTTGCGCCGGAATTTCGGAAAGTTGCTTGCAGGGTATCTGCCCTATGTTTCAGAGTTGTTCCAACGTAGAAATCTGCTCTCTTCAGAGGGGGATGAGGAATATCCGGCTGTAAAGAATAATACAGTGAAGCAGCAGACTTCAGTATACGAACGGTCTGCATTTGAGGACAAGGCAGGTAAGAATGTCTGCTACATGACATTTGACAGACCTTATAATGTCATGCCCGGCGGATATGATGCGGTCAATACTCCTACGATCGCGGCGGAAGTCTACGGAGAAGGATTTATCGATTATCTGAATGAATATGCCAAACGCGCACAAAAAGCCGGAGCAAAGGTTTTTTACGGTTTTACTCCGATAAATTCGCTTGCGCTTGATAAGGATGCCGGGGCTGCCGGCGATGCAGTTTATGATTATCTGAAAAGCAGTCTGGAATTCGATATTCTTTCTCATCCAGCGAAATATTTCCTGGATTACAGATGGTTCTATGATAATAATGTTCATTTGAATTCGTCCGGAGCCGTTGTCTTCACGGCATTGCTGGCGGAAGATATCAAAATGTGCCTTGGCAGGGATGCGAAGGTTTCGTTTGCGTTGCCTGAAATCCCGGAGGTGCCGGTTATGGCGGGATATGCGAGTGATGCTCAGATATCCGGTGATAAGGGGGATGATGATCATGCCTATGATAACGATGCCCTTGGTGATCGGGATTCCGATAAGGCTGTAGCGGATGCTTATTCTGATTCGCAGGCCTATGATATGAATCGTGATGCTGCGGCGTTTACCTGGGAACTACGAGAAGATGTGACCGGACAGTACATCAGGATAACCGGTTTGACAGATATTGGGCGGAAAGCAACCGAGCTTGCAATACCGACAGATTATGACGGTGTCAGCGTACGTGAATTTGCTGCGGATGTATTTGCCGGCAATACTACAATCGCGAGACTGGTGCTGCCTCCCAATGTTACAACTATTTACGATAACAGCTTCGAAGGCGCGAAAAGACTGACAGAGTTGATCCTTCTGCACAGATCGGTTCTCAACCTGAATGTAGGTGAGAATGTTCTCGCCGGTGCCGACAATTGCTGCGTCTATGTCCGTTCGGACGTGCAGATCGCCGATTGCGCGGGCGGCTGGGAAAGATATAAGAAGAGGATAAGGTATTATTGAGGTTTTTTGCGGGCGGAAAGGCCGATCAGTGTTTCGCTGGTTATTTCACTGATAAAGAAAACGAAAGAAATATCTTTGTAAATAATCCGTATATTAGTATCTATCTTATTTTGTATGAATTTTATGTTGTGTTT
This sequence comes from Lachnospiraceae bacterium, assembly GCA_017960415.1. Next base: position 501 of record JAGCZE010000107.1, on the reverse strand, counting down.
GTTATCTAATTATGGTATAATACCTATGCGGAGAGAGAAAGAAGGTAACAATTGAATTCTCAAAAAAGAACAAAGATTTTCCGGAAGCAGTACCACCCGGCTTTTTGTTGTGCCGCAGAACTTGATTTTTCTGAAGACCGTGAGAACCTCATGTATAGGGAAGAATTCATACTTAACACTGCACCGAACAGGATTGATCTGCTTGTGATCAAGAAAGAATCCGGGGTTGTGCTCAAGAATAATATAGGTGCAATTTTTCAGAAATACAATATTCTTGAATACAAATCCCCAAAAGATGGACGTATGCTGAATGCATATTACATTACCAATGCATATGCGAATCTTCTTATAGGATATTCATTAGGTCCTAAGAGCTTTGATGATGTTACGGTAACATTTATCAGAAACAGTATGCCACAAAAACTGATGGAATTCTTTAGAGACAACGGATATACTATTTGCAAATATGCAGCGGGAATTTATCATGTGACCAAAGCAAGT
>JAGCZE010000106.1 GCA_017960415.1 Lachnospiraceae bacterium | reverse complement strand
TTTGTTATTATATACCAGTGAGCAAGGTTCGGAGTCTGTAGAATAGGTATATCCTTCGGGAAGATTGAACTCTGCGATAACATTACCGTCTTCGTCTTTCAGCATCCTCAAGCCTGTTTCGGGATTGATGGGATCCTGGCTTTGGGTGTTATCTGCTGTATTTCCCGTATAGTCGTCTTCACCGGATTCGGAAGCAGTGTCGAAATCATATGAAGCGAAGGGACCGCCTGTATATGCTGCTGCCAGGGCCTCTCCGGTAATAAACATTGCAGGCCTTATACCGTAAAATCCGTTTTCGTAAATATAATATCCGTAGGCATTGGCTTCTCCGTGATTTATGACCGTACTTGTGAATGAATTGTCATAGCCGGCCGTACGAAGTCTCCAATAGCAGCCGTTGCGGTTTATTACATCTGTGGAGTATCCCACATCTTTTAATGCGGTCATATCTCCTATGCCTTCATAGTCTGTTTCGTCAATGGTCCAGTTGATGGCTCCCCGGCCTTCCGCATAAGGTGTTGCGGCCGCTATCAGCTCCTCGCTGTACTTATCTGTCCAATCGGCTGTTTCATCGGTAATGTTAAAATATTCCGGGATCTCATCGAGACTCAGCAGGAAGATCATGTCTATAGTATCGTCACCGGAGTCCGTGCCGTAAGGATTGTCATTATTTTCGAGATATGCCGGCGTTATCAGCTCTTTTTCCTCTTCTGAGAAGCAATTCTCATAAAAGTCCTCGTTCAGCCAGGTTCTAAGCGTGCAGTTTTCCCATGTGGTGACTTTTTCGGAACCGTCCGCAGGCAATTCATCGTATTGGATATTATCGAGGACATAACGGCTGATCAGAAGAATGCCGGCCTCATCCCGGTAAAGGATCTGCCACTCGATAGGCTCGTCGCCGTTACCGAGGACATCATCCTGCTCATAATGCCCCATTACAACATACCCTTCAGAGTCGACATAATACACAAGGTCTTTGTTGTCCTGATTCTGATTGCTGTTATCGTCCTGCGCGTCCGCAGTCGGCGCAGCGGTCGGTGCCGGTGTGGCGGTCGGTGCAGTAGTTGCTGTAGGTGCAGTTGTGGCTGTCGGCGCAGGAGTTGCTGTTGCGGCTGCCGTGATCTTGGGCTCATCGTCTTCGATCTCATCGAAATCGCTCGAGCATGCGCACAGCATCAGGATCAATACTGCCATTAGTACCGCCAAAATACTTTTACTCATATTTGTTTCCTCCTTATTTGAGCCATATTATAGCCGACTTCAAACCTGTATTCAATAGAAAACCTTCTGTTGCGCCCGTAAACAAAGAATTTTATTTCATATGACCATGATCCGTGTTATAATCAGTTAGTTAGCTTTCATTTTAATTACCAAGGAGTTTTGGGATGAACGCATCGGATGTAAAGTCGGATAATAAAGCAGGGAAACTGTATGATATTCATTGCCCGTCCTGCGGGGCACCCGCTTATTATGACATCAGGAAACGCATTTACAATTGCAGTTACTGCGGCAATAAGGTCGGGATAGACAGGGCAAAGAGCGAGCACAAGGGCTTCCGTGAGATAAGCCGGAAGAAAAAACAGGAATCACTGAAGAAGTTTGAGCTTCAGAAGGCTGTATGTACGGGCTGCGGCGCCGAGGTGGTTTTTGATACCGGCGATGCGGTGGCAAACTGCGCTTTTTGCGGCAGATCCCTTGTTCGCAAAGCTTTTGTAAATGCCGACAATATACCCGAACTCATCATCCCGTTTGCTATTACCGATGCTGAGGCAAAGGATATGCTGGCCGGCTGGTGCCGCAAGAACAAGCATAAAAAAGAGGCCCGTGCCATCAGCAAGAAGATCGATGATCTAAAGGGCTTTTATCTTCCCTACGAGCTGGTCAGAGGGCCTGTGAAATGCAGTGTTTTCCGTATTGACGGCGGTAGCGTATATGATTGCGGCGGCTTCGTGGACGGGGTGTTTGTAAACTGCTCCAAAAAGCTGGACAATCAGCTTCTTGATACGATGGAACCGTTCAATCTCGATGAACTCGGGGAATTTGATTTTTCTTTCATTGCCGGGCACCTGGTAAAGACCGGCGATATTTCCGGAGATGAGCTTGTAAGGCGTATTGATGTCGAGGTCGGCGAAGATTACAAGCCTGTGATCCGCAAGACCCTGGAGTCCAAGGCCGTAGGCGTTCGCGCTTACGCGGACGACGTGCTGCGGACGCCTGTTCTCTTGCCGGTTTATTATATTGCTTTCGACGGTTATATGGCTGCGGTGAACGGCCAGACCGGCAAAGTCAGTGTACGCGCCCGCAAAGATTCGAAATATCTGCTCCTTCCCTGGTGGCTGAAGGCGATCCTTGCCACTATTGCGGGAACCGCGGGCGTGGCTTGGGGGATGTTCGCATTCGGCGCGGCGAAAGACCTGATTTTCGGAGCCTCCGGGTGTCTTGCTCTGGTCCTGTTGTTTGTGTTCTTTACGGCCTACAGCCAGCAGAAAGAAGAAACCTTCGGGTTGGAATACTATCGAAAGATATATTCTTCCGGGGGCGGGGCATACATTCGCGAAGGAAAGCAGCTCGTTCAGGCAAAAAAAGAACAGGCTAAGTCAGTGACAAAGCCTGTATTCTTCATGAATATAAATGGCCGGCAGGCGGAAGTTGAGCTGAAATTTACGACTGTTTTCAGAGTCATACGCGCCTTTGCTCTCATGCTGGGTGTTGTTTTTCTTCCGGTCATTCTTGCGCTGATTATAAACGGTTTTAACTTTTCCACGATTGAGCTGGGCGGCTCCGCAGTGTGGTTTTGCATCGCCGTGCCGCTTGCGCCCGTATTTCTTGTAAAATACGGCAGGATGGACATTTACGACAATCCCTGGATATATCTGATCGACGAGAACGGGCAGAAGAAGCGTTACAGACCCAAACGGAATTCGAAAGAAGTACGCGACATTATAGATTTCATAAAGATATTTTTAACGCCGCCTCTTCTTTGGTTGACGTTGATCATGATCTTGCTGTTCTGCGCGATGGTCTATCTGACGGCGTTTGGGTTTGGGGAGTGATTCTCTTATTTGCTTCTGTCTCTTCCAGTGTTATCGGTGCAAAATACAGGGGTATAATTTTCTGAACCCGGGGAGACGGGGTTAATAGTTCATTCCCAACCCATCTCTTTGTACAGATACTCTTTAAACCTGAATAACGTAAATAACGGAATTGACCAAACATGGGTTGCTCCGTCCATATTGTCTCCAACATTCTTTAAGGAAGTTTTTATCGCCATTTTAGGGTTGTACTTAGTGCAGAAACGGTGAAGGCTCTTTGCCTTGGTATTTTCCGCAGATTTTACTTCAACAGGAACAAGAACTCCTTCAAAATCAGTAATGAAATCAAGTTCTGCCTCATACTTGGTTCTCCAGAAATAGCTTTCAATGCCCATAAACTTCAACTGAGAATAAACAAAATTTTCAGCCA
>JAGCZE010000105.1 GCA_017960415.1 Lachnospiraceae bacterium | reverse complement strand
GACGTTCTTCTCGTATATCAAGACACATTTTACGGTGGAAGAGAGCATAGAGACCGGCCGCGGCAAGCTCAAGGAAGAGCTTGTAAGGCTCGCGCCGATGATGGACGATCATCAGAAGGGGACATTTGTTATCATCAATGAGCTGTTTACGACGGCGGCCAGTTATGATGCGCAGATCATGGGAAAGAAGGTTATTGAGCATTTTCTGGGGCTGGACTGCATGGGTATCTATGTCACGCACCTGAAAGAGCTCGCCAATCCGCGTGAGGGCGTTGTGAGCCTGAGGGCCATGCTGAACGATCAGCGGGTGCAGACCTTCAGGATCGCGAGGGGAGAAGCTGAGGATACTCCCTGCGCCGAGAATCAGGTGAACAAGTACAGGCTCACATACGAACAGTTGAAGGAGCGTTTATGAAGGTTTGTTTATTGTATGAGGACAGGGAATGGGCCAAGGACGAAAGATATTATGATCCGGCCAGTATCATACAGGATCTCGGACTCAGGGCATTGTTTCTGGCCGCAGCCAAAAGGCTGGTATATGAGAATGGGATCGTTAAAAGCGTTGATAAGGAAGATACGTATCTTTTGGAAACCCTTAAATCGGTCATGATGATCCCACTCACCACACGGGAAGAGATTGAATTCAGGCAGGAGATAATCAGCGACTGCCTGCAGCATGAAGACCTGATCAGGGAGCTTTATCAGGTCAGCTGCGATCTGATCAACGAGCAGGCAAAGCTCGGCAGAGGGCCGAAGGAAAAGGCAAAACAGAACAACCCGGTCATCAAGCTCGTGACCGATATTAAGGAACTTGAACTGTTCTGCAACAGCCTCTCACATATCAAGAAACTGTTTGCGGACGCATCCGGAGCGCTTGCGTCAAAAGGATTTAATACATTTGCAAAGGATATTTCCGAAGCATTTTCCGACGAACGTGAGGAGTATATCAGGAGAAACTTAGCGGATGTTTCGTTCTATACCGAAAGGATAGACCAGATCGACGAGAGACGGTCAGAGGTGATCAGACCCCGTATAGTTATGGAATGCGGACTTGAGGATGGTCTCAAATTCAGTTCGCTGAAGCTTGAAGAAATCTCTTCGCAAAATACCAGATTTTTACGTCCGGGCAGCACCCGTTACAAGCTGCAGCAGTTTATAGATTCGAGGATACCGGATTCATTTTCGACGGTTCAGGATCCGAGGATCAACGATCAGGCACATACTCTTGAATTCATGGTAGTCAGCTACATGACCGAAGATATCAGGGAAATGATGGAGGAATTCGCTGGTTTCTTTGAAAAACTTAAGTTCCAGACCGCGTTTTATCTTTCTGTGGTCCAGCTGGCGGCGCAGATGGAGCGTTTCAGGATAAAATGGTGTTTTCCGAAGGTATGTGACAGGCGCGATCTCGAGTTCACCGACCTGAAGGAATTTATCATGGGACTTGAACAGCGTGCAAAAGTGATCGGAAACACCTGCTCGATAAAGAATAAAGATCTGCTGATCGTTACCGGCGCGAACCAGGGCGGTAAGTCCACGTTCTTAAGAAGCATCGGGATCGCGCAGGTCATGATGCAGGCAGGCCTGATGGTGACTGCGGAATCGTTCAGCAGTGGCATCTTTCCGCGTATATTTGTCCATTTTACGCGAAGGGAAGACAGTGCAATGAACAGCGGACGTCTCGATGAGGAGCTGAACCGTATGAGCAAGATTGTAGATCATATCGGAGACGGGTCACTGCTGCTTTTAAATGAATCATTTGCCACAACTACCGAAAAAGAAGGCTCGCTGATAGCTTATGACATCATCCGGGCACTGAACGAGGCAGGGGTCAGGATACTCACGGTCACACACCTGCTCTCATTTGCGAAGCGTGTATATGAAGAATCGAAGAATATGCCGGAATCGGGAACCGAGTTCCTTTCTGCCGAGCGTAAGGAAGACGGAACCCGTACGTACCACATGATCCAGCATGAGCCCGAGCTTACGAGCTTCGGACTCGATCTGTATGAAGAGATAGTGGAAAGACAGCTGCGGAAAAATAATAAATGAAAAAATATAATATCGGAATGTATGGCGGTAAGTTCCTTCCGTTTCACAAAGGGCACCGCTTTTGCGTTGAGCAGGCCGCCCTCGAATGTGAGACTGTATATGTGATACTGTTTGCGGGCGGGGCAGACGAAGAAAGAATACTGAAAGAACAGCCTCTGGTCTGGCTTTCGACGGCTGAGCGGATCGGAAGGATGCAGAAGATATGTGAGGATGCCTCGGGTATTGCCAGAGTCATTCCTTCGATCATAGATATTTCGGACTTAAGGCTTCCGGACGGTTCCGAGGACTGGGACGCGGAAACACCTTTGGTCAGAAATCTGGTGGGACCCAGGCTCGATGCGGTCTACAGCAGCGAAGTATCTTACGGCGATTACTTTTCACGGGCATATCCGGAGGCTGTACACAGAATTGTGGACGCGGAACGGATAAATTACCCGATCAGCGGTACAAAAATCAGAGAGATGAAAGACGCAAAGGAAAGAGAACAGTGGATGATCTGAGATCAGGCAATCTGATAAAGAGCTTTAAAGAACTGAAATGGTATGAATATCTCATGGGATCGGTAATGATCCTTATTGCCGCACGCGCAATGATTCTGGGTTTCACAGAGGGTTCGTCCGACGGCAATCCGGCCTGGCTGACCGTGATCAACTTTATCAGCGCGGTGTGCGGTGTGATATGTATTTTTTTCACGGCAAAGGCCAATATCAGTAATTTTGTCTTTGCTTCGGTCAATACCGTGGTCTATGCGGTTTACCTTGTGTACTGGCATATTTGGGGAACAGCAGCCCTTGAGATCATTTTCTACATACCGATGAACTTTGTTTCATGGTATTTCTGGGCAAAACACCGCGACAGCATGATCACACAGAAAACCAAGGCACGAAAACTCAAAATATGGCAAAATGCAGGCTGTGCGGTACTTATTACCGGCGCAGCCTGCATATATCATATGATCCTCATAAGGTTGGACGGTGAAGCGGCATGGTTTGACGCATTCACTTTAAGTATTGGCATTGTTGCAACGATCCTTGAACTGTTCAGATTCAGGGAACAGTATGTATGGTGGATCATTACGGATATTACCATGACTAGGTAATCAGAGGACAGAGGGATGCGCTTATTACACTTTTGGTTCAGATGGGAGCATGTCTGGTGGTGACGCTGGCTGTAGTTCTTTTGAATATGAAGGTAAGTGTATAACTGCATTATATTTTGGTACTAGTGATTCGAAATATAAGTTGTTTTTGGTACGCAATTAAAGGCTTAAACGGCAAATGCCGGAAATTATATTACTTGAAACTTATGAAAAAAACTACTAAATTTCTGAAATAAATTATGAATATAAATGTTGAAGATAAAGATTT
>JAGCZE010000104.1 GCA_017960415.1 Lachnospiraceae bacterium | reverse complement strand
TCCGAAAACGTATTTGTATACACCGGTCTTATTCCGGAATCATCTATATACTTTATGTAAAGATGAACCGGCTTGGTGCTCGCCTTCATAGCATAGAATTCAGACAGGTCGATCATCAGATTAAATACACGCGGAGTCTCGGTTCTTCCTGCTTCTATCGGGTCAACGGTATGAATATCATAAAATTTGAAATCCTTTTTTACAAACTGCGATGACCAGGTGTCGATATAAAAAGGCGATTCCTTATCATCGGAATATAAGTTGAGTTTTACAAAATCCAGCACACTGTCGCCTGCTTCATACGATTTTTCGACATTTAAACCGTAAAAACATGTAAGAGTAAAATACAGTTTTTCAGTTCCGATCGGATTCAGTTTTATCCCGGTAACACGTGTATCCCACTCCTCGTGATATTGATGTTCACCGTCATACCACTTGTGAAGATACGTCTCTTCTATAAGTTCATTATTAAGTGTTCCGGTGATCAGAAGGTCGCTCAGTTCATTGACACGCACTACTTCTTCCTTCTTGGTGATATCCTCATAAATCCGACTGAAAGGAATATTATAGTATTTCTGGGTACCGTAGTTTGCCGTTCTCGTGATGTAATCCTGAGGGAAGGCAAGATTCAAGTAGCCCTTCTGAGTCCATCTGATACCCTTCTCATATACGGAGACATACACCTTTATCTCGTGGGCTCCGGCCGGAGTATCCTCATCAGCATAAATACTTACTCCGTTATCGCTCAATCTGTCATAATCCTTATGTGTCTCGGGATAAAAAAGCGGCAGTCCCTCTCCTTTGGAGATAGCTTTGGCAAGAGTATCGTCTCCGAGAGAGATCGTAAAATGCGCGTTTGTTATTGTGGTCTTTTCGTCGTCTTCACCCTTATATATCGTTACATTCTTGTTGATAGTGATCTCCGGTGCGGGTTCCACTATAGTCAGTGTTGTGTCGCCCGATGTATATCCCGTGATCAGGTGATTCGCATTATTGTAGGATGCGTTCAGTATAAAGCCGCGTCCCCGGAGCACATAAGGATAGCTGTCCTGCTTCTTCGGCGTTCCGGTGATCCTGGCCGTTACCGTTCTCTGATCCTGACTGATCGCAATGACTGTGGCCTGGAGTCCGGTCGATGTGGTTATATGGTCATTCCAGAAGCCGACAGGGTACTGGTTTCCCGCATTTTGATAACACATACCCCTGACGGTAGTATGATTCAGCGTGATTCCCTGAAAGGTGATCGGAGTTCTGTTAACTTCCCCGACCAACTCATAGGTTATGAGGAGGTTGTCTTCTTCGGTAACAGGTTTACCTGCTTCAAGAGTCGCTTCGGGATAAGTGATCTTGACAAACTCTGTGTGAAGATCGCCATCGTTGTCCGTGCTGATATCGTAGGCGTATTTACAGGTGTTATTGGTTACCTTACATCCTTCCTGATAATCACCCTTCGTTGCGCCGCCCTTGCTGAAAGAAACCATTCCTGCAGGTATTGTAAACGCGATAAGATCCATCGAGCCCTTTGCGGGAGTTCCCGAGAAAACAATGGTAAATGAGTTGTCTCCGACGGAAACCGCATTTTTGACCCTTGCGACCACTCCGTCCGGGAGAACTGACGCTATAGATGCATTGAATATTTCTTTATACACATACAGTTCACCGGTAAACCAGTATGAAATATCAGCACCGGCAGACAAAGGCTTCAGGAAATTGCCGTTGATGTATACCTGCATCTCATTGTCGGAGGTAATGGCTGTACCCTTTGCTCCCTTCAGGATCCATCCTGCGGTCCCGCTCTTCTGATCCTTAACATAAATGCCTTGGCCAACTCCGCTGTATCCCGAAGGAGTCGAAGCGTTTCTTGTTATATTGAACTTCGCTATGCTGCTGCCGAGATTGACATTCGCATAAGCATACCAGTCGGATTCCGTATCGTCGAAATAGATATTCTGCGGAACGATCTTGATTTCATCCTTCGAGGCGCCGTAAACCGTACCGGAAAACTTCACCTTCAGCTTCTTGGCACCGACAGCCGCGTCCTCCGCAACCGTAACCTTAAGTCCGGCGGGAAGAGGTGTTTCGCTTCCCATGAACCATTTACTGATATCGGTACCCGCAGAAATCGGACGTACAAGTGCCGTTCCGCCATTAATACTGATGGTGCAGGTCTGCTCTTCTATTGCGCTCCCAACGGTTCCGTTCACCGTGATATCCATGTAGAAAGAATATGTGATATCTCTCATTACTGCGTGCGTTTCAACAGCACTGCCGCCGAATAGTGACGCTGCAGCGCATATCAACATGATCAAAAGACCGTTAAATATCTTCTTTCGCATGCCCATACACGTACCTCCTTGTACAAAAACAAATCTCTGACCGGCAGGCTGCGCTGCCGCACTTAATTATTTCCTTCTTCTGACACGGTTCCGATTGTGATCACGCCGCTCTCAAACACATCAATGGTCTTGTCCGCGTGTGTCGCTACGATAAGTACACGGACCTTGGTTCCGTCGTTGGTCTTCTTGGGTGCTTTCAGCGTGAATTCACCGTTTTTATAGGTGACCTTCACCTTTGACTTTGAACCGGACTGCGTGAACTTTGTATTATTCTTGGTTAATGAATAGCCTGTGCCTTCTTCGAGGGCAGTAGTCACATAAACCTTGATCTTGTCTGTGGTTGTGTCTGTGGTTGTGCCTGTGCTGCTGTAGCACACCAGCGAATAGTCGAGAGTTGCCTCTACAGCCGCTTCCACTGCAGAATCCAGCTGATAGGTCTTGCTGAGTCCGGTAACTTCCTTAACAGCGTTTGAAATGATTACCGAAAAGCTGACTTTCTTGCCTGACTCATTATTGATCGCGCTGACCGCAATCTTCTTAACCTTTCCGTCAGTAGGAACGCTCTTGAGCCCGATAGTTGCGCTTTGAGCGGTTCCGTTTGAAGGACTGATGGACAACAGGCCGTCAGTATCCTTGGGAGCTTCCCAAGCAAATGACGCGTAGGATGAAAGCCCGGTGCCGTCAGCATTGACGAATACGGTTTCCGTATCGCCGTTGTTAAGCATTATACTCTTGATCGCAGCGGTCTTTTCAGCTTTGCTGTCTGCAGTCAGATAGAGCTTCTTCGGAGCGGTGCCGACTGTGACATCAAAGTATCCGGATGCCTCAATCTTCTTTGCTTTGCTGTTATATGCAGCAACCCAGATCCTCGCTACACCGGCAGTCTTTCCTGCAGCAACGCTTACTATGCCGTCTTTGGCCTTCACACTGGGCTTCGCGACATCCGATTTCTTACCTTTTCCGCCTGTTCCGAATGCGTTCGCGACATCATCGACTTCTGTGTCGGTCACGCTCACGATATATTTGCATCCTTCGGGAAGAGTTGCTATCAGCGACGACAGTTCCTTTGTCATCGTCTTGTGATAGGTCTCTTCCTTCTTGTTGTCCTTGCCGTTGACCCAGATATCGGGCTGTGTTGAAGGCTCGGTCGATTCAGAACTTCCACTGCCGCCGTCACCGCTTTCTCCGTTGCCGCGTCCACCGTGTCCGGCATATTCTTCCTCCTCGTCTTCCGCAACTGGATCGGGAAGCTTGTTCAGGATCTTATACTTTACATGCGTATTCTTGCCAGTAAGATCAGTGACCGTCTGTGACTCGTCATATCCGGTTATCAGACTAACGGTAAATTCACCGCTCGCGATCTTGCTTGCAGATATCTCGCCAAGGTAGAGGCTTGCATATACATAATAGATCTTATCACCCGAAGAAGTTGAACTGTTCGTCACTTCCTTAATCCCGATGCCGTTCAGTTCTATATAACCGGGATCGAAGTTTATATTGGTGAACAGGCCGTTTTCCGCAGTCAGCTTCAGTCTGAGTTTAGGCTTGGCCGCATCGGCGAGCTGCTCGTCATGAACATCTTCCGGATGCTCCTGGGCATACGCCTGCAATTTGGCAGACTCAGTTTCTGCATCGGTCAGCAGTGTGCTGTACAACCCGGCAGGAATATATACATAAAGATTGAAAACCGAGTTTCCAATACCCGAACCTGAACTGTATACTCCCGTCATTGTGTTCGCAACGATCATCGGCTTGTCCGTATGGGCAAACGTACTCGCTTCGATGATGTTCCAAACCGCATTGTTGTTGAGTGTTGTAGCAACTCCGCCGTTCATATTGCTCCAGGGCGCAGTACTTCCGTTCAGGGTAGTGATATCCGCAAACGGTATCGTAACACGTATGGGATCCGTGCTTACCTCCTGGGGTGTACTGTAGGTCACTCCGGAGGGTTTCCTCTCCGCAAACACGATCTTAACCGTTGTCTTTACACTGTCGGTCACGGTCTCGCTAACCATTGCAACGGTGTTCTTGGGAAGATTTGTAAACCAGGACGTTACATCGTGGTATTTGCGCGCGGCGTTAACCGTGAACTGTGCCCCACTGAGGGTAATCTCGACGCCTTCCCTGTCCTGCAGCATATACCATGCGATTCCGTTTATACTGCAATCCGCGATTGTCGCGGAAAGACCTTTGACCTTGTTTGTATCGGGATCAGCATTACCGTCTATGACCTCATTGATCTCATAGTTCGACCCTGTGGGCATAACAACGTTCTTCCAGCTGCTCCCGTCAAATACCTGGAGCTTTATCGCATCGGAGCTCGATGATGCAACAGTTCTCTCGTGGCTTAAGAAAACGGTAAGTGTCTTGCCGTAATAGGTTCCGGCCTTGATACCGCCTTCAGCATCGAGCCTGATCTTGCATCCCGAAAGCGGGCCGTCGGTTGAAAGCCTTACGATATCGGTGATATCCGCACCGTCTTTATAAGCTTCGGTAAATGTTATCTTAGGCAGATAGATCCTGAAGGTATTATCGGTAACGGTGTATGACGACCTGTTTTCAATCCTCGGTGTTCCGCCTTCAACAATAACCTGCTTTTGAGTGGTTATGCGTCCCGTAATAGTTATCGCAGCAGAACCAGCCGTCTCCTTAAACTCCTCATAGGGTAATGTGGAAGTCGACTCCGGAAGCAGATAATCGTATGCGTAGCCAAAGTTTGAATCATCCGTGACATTTACTGTCAGAACCTGCTCGGAATACAAGTCCGTCGTGCAGCCATCGTTTGACCAGCTTGACGAGTTCGAACCGTCGTAGGTCTGCTTCATGTACTTCATCGACGCAGCCTTAAACTTCACGTTGTAGGTTCCGGCTTTCTCCGGAATTCCCTTGAAATAGACCACCATATCCTGGGGATCGGATGCTGCAGCGGAGGCATAGACCTTGACGCCGTTAGGAAGACCCGTGAAATAGCTTGAAATATCGGCATCTTTACTAAAGGTACCGAGGAGTTTATACCTTACTCCTGCAGTCGCGTTGCTGTCACCGCCCATTATGCCTACTTCAAAGCCCGCTTCGGAAGGATCGATCGAAAAACCGGTCTTGAAGCTGAAGCTGCTTCCCGATATGTACACACTGGGGCTTGTATCGGGGCGGGTAACTGCAAAGCGCGCGTTACCGACCGTCGAACGTATAGCTACGATATGACTGGTCTCGTATTCGAACAGCCTTATCTTAAGGGCACAGCTTCCGTTTGCAGTGGGTGTACCGCTTATTTTACAGGTGAAATGGTCAGCACCCTCGTTGAATTCGATTACAGTCACATGTACGCCGCTGCCGAACTTCTCCAGCGCAGGCACAGGTATGCCCTGATTGTTTGTTTTTTCAAAATAGCTCGTGATATCGGTACCCTGGGCATATGTCGTTGCAAGGGTACAGTTATGGAGCCTGAAGGTTATGGTATTATCCGGGATCGCTTCTCCAACAGTTGCCTGTATTGAAACATCGTCAACGGTGATCGACGGAGTCACGGAAGTTCCCGAAATGTTATATTTGTAGTTGTCGTTGCAGCCCGTGCCGTAGCCGAGGCTGCCGTAGCCGTTCTCGCTCTGCGCATTGCCTGCGGTCGCCATAACGCCCTTGTCGGGAACAATAGCAATGAAATCCGAAGACCCGTGAGTGGGAGTTCCGGAAATAACTATCGTAGCGCTCCTGTCACCGGGCTTGATTGCGTTCTTCAGTTTCGCGGTCATACCGTTGGGAAGGAGTGCTGTTATAAACTGATAGTCGTGAAGATAATCAACATAATAGCTGTCGGACCGGAGCCACTCACTGACATCGGTACCGGCACTGATGCTCTCGATGAAGTTACCGCCCTCGATCTTGAAGGTTATTTCCTTTGAGGATACCGCTGTGTTCTCCGAGCCGGTGATCGTAAGACTCGAAGGCGAAAGGCTCGACTTGGGGTTCGCATCGGTGGAGTTTCTTAAGATAGAGAAATAGATCCAGTCCTTTGTTCCGACATAAACTGATGATGAGCCGCCGCTTTTGACCTGACTTTCCCTGATTGTGTTCAGGAGCGCGTATTTGGCCCCCATCCATGGCGTACCCGAAATAACGAATGCAGCGGTCTTATCTCCTGCCGCAATAGCGTTCACTGTCTTGACCGTAAGACCTACGGGCGTGCGTCGGTACTGATTGTTCTGTGGATTGCAGATACCCGCGAACCAGGATGTGACATCCTCGCCCGCAGCGGTGTTTCCCTGGAAGCTGCCGCCGTTATTGATGGTCAGGGTAAATGTATACGGTGTGATAGCCGTGCCTACATAGCCCTCGATCTGACCGGAACCTACGAAGCTGACGGTAATGTCGGATGCCGCTTCAACGCTCTTCGAGGAAGGAAGTGCCAGCGCGCATATGATGACTGCCAGTGCCATAATGGTACCAACAATTGTCCTTCTTACTGTATGGGATAACGATCCTTTTATAATCATATAGAGCCTCCTTGCTTCCCCTCACGTTTAGGGACACCGTTTATAAGTTGTGTTCACGATTCGTGATCTTTTACCGCTCGTTTTGTAGTATAACGATTATATCGGCATTTTATATCCTTAACAACGTCTTTTTGTCTATTCTGCTCTTTTTAGCGCCTATTTGGTTTCGATAGAAAACGGATGGAAAAAGGTATAAAAAACGG
>JAGCZE010000103.1 GCA_017960415.1 Lachnospiraceae bacterium | reverse complement strand
TGTTTGGTTCTCATATTGACGGATAGTGCAAATCACTATTCAAACCCCATTGTAACACAGAAATGATCATAGTGCAAAAAAAATGTTGACTTTTTTGAAATGGTGTTGTAGTATATTTGAGTGCGCTGGATGTGCGCAATTGACGTATCATTGTTATACGATATAGGGGTATAGTTCAGCTGGTAGAATATCGGTCTCCAAAACCGCAGGTCGTGGGTTCGAATCCTACTGCCCCTGTTCATGAAAGCATTTCGTGGCTATTGCGGAATGCTTTTTCTTTACTGATGAGTTGATGAGTTTGGGAGTTGGTGAGGGCTGAGCTATGATGTATAAACTTCTGACGCGCGACGGCAATGCGAAACGTGCGGAATTTCATACGGTTCACGGGATCGTTCAGACGCCTGTGTTCATGAATGTCGGAACAGTCGCCGCTATCAAGGGTGCAGTCTCCACAATGGATTTAAAGGAGATCGGCACGCAGGTGGAATTATCGAATACCTACCATCTTCATGTCAGACCCGGCGACGAGATTGTGAAAAAGATGGGCGGCCTTCACAAGTTTATGAACTGGGACAGACCGATCCTTACCGATTCGGGAGGATTTCAGGTATTCTCTCTGGCAGGCTTGCGCAAGATTAAGGAAGAGGGCGTTACGTTCCATTCCCATGTTGACGGAAGGCTCATTTTCATGGGACCGGAAGAGAGCATGCAGATCCAGTCGAATCTCGGATCGACTATTGCGATGGCATTTGACGAGTGTCCTTCAAGCGTAGCGGCCAGGGAATATATACAGCCTTCGGTCGACAGAACCTACAGGTGGCTTTTGCGCTGCCGCGACAAGATGAAGGAACTGAACGAAAGAGAAGATACGGTCAACCGCGAACAGCTTCTGTTCGGCATCAATCAGGGCGGTATTTTCGAAGATATAAGGATCGAACATGCCAAGAGGATTGCGGATCTCGATCTGTCCGGATATGCCATCGGAGGACTTGCGGTAGGCGAGTCACACGCCGATATGTACAGGATCATTGAAGCCGTTACGCCGCATCTGCCTTTGGAAAAGCCCGTTTATCTCATGGGTGTCGGCACTCCGGCCAATATTCTCGAAGCGGTTGAGCGCGGAGTTGATTTCTTTGACTGTGTTTATCCTACAAGAAACGGACGGCACGGACATGCATATACGAATTTCGGCAAGATCAATCTTCTGAATGCGAAGTTTGAGACCGATGACAGGCCCATTGAGCCGGGATGCTCATGTCCGGCATGCAGGAATTATTCGAGAGCTTACATCAGACATCTGCTCAAAGCGGGCGAGATGCTGGGATTAAGGCTTATGGTGCTCCATAACCTGTATTTTTACAATCATCTTATGGAAGAAATACGGGAAGCCATCGAGCAACACAGATACAGTGAATTTAAGGCGGAGAAGCTTGCGGGCTTTGAGGCCGGGGAGGATCCGGAGTCTGCATGAGGCAGAGGTGCCGGACCGAAAAATATATTTTCAGGAGGAAACACAATGCTTACATTTTTAACAGCTGACGCGGGAGTAGGAACAGGATCATCAATGCTGATGCTTGTCGGTTATATCGCGGTTATCGGACTTCTGTTCTATTTTATGGCGATCCGCCCCCAGAAGAAGCAGCAGAAGCAGATGGAGGCCCTGATCTCGTCTCTTGAGGTCGGTGACTCTGTTTTGACTACCGGCGGATTCTACGGAGTTGTCATCGATGTCATGGATGAGGTTATCGTTGTTGAATTCGGCAGCAACAAGAACTGCCGTATCCCCATGAAGAAAACTGCCATCGTTGAGGTTGAGAAGCCCGGCCAGTCATCAACCGAGAGCAGCGAAACGAAGTGATTTAACTGTGAATAGTAACATAAAAAAAACCAACATTTGACATTATTATGACAAAGTCGCCCGGTATTATTCAAATTGGATGTGACGCATTATTGTAATATAGTTAGCTGTTCTATTTTCAGTTACTATAGTTTTTACCGGGAGGATGGATGCCATGTCGAAAATATCTGGTATTTTTCGCAGTGCAGGCTGGATACTGTTCTTCGGGTTATGTATTATCTTACTGAGCGGAAACGTTAAGGCCAGCGCAGACGAGAATGACGTTAAATTGAACGTGAGTGATGTCAGCATCACCAAGTTCGGTTCATACAGACTGAAGGTTTACAATCTCAGTCCGGAGCAGAGTGTTATATATCGTTCGGGCAATTCAGGAATTGCCATGGTTTCAAGGACAGGCAAGGTTACCGGTCTTTCATACGGAGAGACGGTGATCACGGCGACTGTCATTGAGGAAGGCGCTGCTATAGCGAATCTGCAATGTAATGTAACTATAGGACCCGCTGCAGTCAGCATTAAACTGACCAAGACGAGCCTTGTGCTTAAGGAAGGCAGGCAGAAGCTGCTTACAACCGTAGTTCTGCCGCTGAATACCGTTGAATCGCCTTTGTTCTATTCTACGGACACCGAGATAGCCAAGGTTTCATCGGCAGGCCGTGTACGTGCCGTGGCACAGGGAAGCGCTCAGGTTTACGCTCTCCTGAACAACGGACAGTATGCTGTATGTAATGTTACGGTTCTTAACGAAGATGATTATGCAAAGTATCGTGACGGTATGAGTGTTGAAGACATTCTTGCCGAGGATGCTGAAGGTACCGATGCTGAAACGGATTCAAATGAAGGCAATACCAACGTAGAAGAGAATTCAAATGAAAACAGTTCAGACGGGGATCCGGTTTCAACAGACAACAGTACCGAAACCAATGCAGTCAGCGAAGTTACGAATGAGAATGCTGCAGTAACCGAATGATTAATGTGTCTTGCATGATGCCCTGAATTGACCGATTCAGGGCATTTTTTATGGCTGACGGCAAGCCGGTTCCATAACCTGCCGTAACAGCTTCTGTTTGAAAACGAGGTATGTGCATATGAACTATATACTTATCGCCGATGATAATTCGGATATTACCGATATTCTGGCCAATTATGCCATAAAGGAAGGATATGAGCCGATCATAGCCGGCGACGGTGAGGCGGCCCTCCGTAAATTTGAAGAATTTACCCCGATGTGTGTCCTTCTCGATGTTATGATGCCGAAGATCGACGGTTATGAGGTCTGCAGGCAGATCAGAGCAAAATCTGATGTTCCTGTCATACTTATTACCGCCAGAGGCGAGGATTTCGAGAGGATCATGGGCCTTGATATCGGAGCCGATGACTATATTGTCAAGCCCTTCAGCCCCAGCGAAGTTATGGCAAGAGTACGTGCCGTCCTGCGTCGTATGGCCAAGACCGAGAAGACTGAGGAAAACACGGAAAATAAGATAGCGATCGGCAATCTTGTGATCAATCTGAACGAGTATGCCGTTTATATCAACAATAATCCTGTCAATCTCACGAAGAAAGAGGTTGAGACCATGTGGACCCTGGCGAATAACCCCAACAAGGTCTTCTCAAGGGACAACCTGCTGGACAGCCTTTGGGGATATGATTATTTCGGCGGGAACAGGACTGTGGATTCACATATCAAGAGACTCAGGGCGAAG
>JAGCZE010000102.1 GCA_017960415.1 Lachnospiraceae bacterium | reverse complement strand
TCAACATATTCGCGGTAAATACCGGGCGCTACGATGATCTCATCGCCTGCATTGGCGATCTTCGCCGCATCATTGATCTTCTTGAAGGGCATTTCTTTGGTGCCGTTTCCGTCGCGGGAAGCGGCCGCATTTACGTAATAGATCATAATACCTTCTCCTTATGATTAGTAGTGGTATATCATAAAATGATATACGGGTTTAATACATCATTTACATTATAGATCAGGTAAAACAGCGATTCAATGGAATATATTGCGCGGATCGGGGTACTGTATGAAATTGACATATTAAGCGGAGTATATTATTCTGAATTTACAACAAAATAAAAGGATTGATAATATGACAGAATACGAACGTTTAATTGATGTAGTGGCCCGCCTGCGCGGCGAGGGCGGCTGTCCGTGGGATCGGGAACAGACGCATGAGTCTTTGAAAAGGCATTTGATAGAGGAAGCCTGCGAGGTGGTTGCGGGCATTAACAGGCTTGCGAAGACTTCGGATGCCGGGAATCTCAAGGAGGAACTTGGGGATCTGCTGTTCCAGGTCGTGATCCAGGCGCAGATCGCGCAGGAAGAGGGCTTATTTACGATGGAAGACGTCTGCCGCACGATCTCCGATAAAATGGTGAACAGGCATCCCCACGTGTTCGGTAATGCAGAAGCTCCGGAGAATATTGTGACAAGCTGGGAAGAGATAAAGAAGGCCGAGAAAAAGGGCAAAAACGAGGCCGAAGAACTAAAGTACCTCGCGGAGGCTTTTGAAGAGGGGAAGCAGCTGATAGAAAAAGCAAAGGAGAGGAAAGGTCTGTCCTGATCTGTTAGAATCGGGATGTCATTTATATATGGTCAATAATAGTGAAAATGACAGAAAAGTGAGGAAAAGACACGGCATAGGAGGATGGAAGATCAGCAGTCAGCTGCTGATGGTGTACTGTCTTGCCGTTTTTCTGCCGCTTGTGATAATAGGATCGTTCCTTATCGCTACGGTTACCTCAACCCAGAAAAAATATTATTCCGATCTGCTGGCGGGCAGCAATGAGGCCGTCCGGCAGACCATTTACGAGATTACAACGCAGATATTTACGATTTCCGACAGTATCGTCTACAATGACAGCCTTATCAGCTTCCTGAACGGCTCCTACCGGGATGAACAGGAAATGCTCGTGGCGGCTTCGAAGACCTCGCTTCTCGATAAATATGCCGCGAGATATGCGGGTTTGGACGGCATTTATGTCTATATTGACCGTGACGACATGATCGATTACGGACAGTTTCATAAGGTAACGGATGAGATCAGGGAATCGGACTGGTATAAAAAGGCATCGGAACAGTATCTTCCCTTCTGGATGGCCTACGAATCGGTGGACAGCAGAAATACAAACAAAACCTGGAATCTTGTGCTTGTACGAAAAATGGTCCTGGTCGGCGGTGAGAGTGAAGCCGTTATCATGATTAAGGTCAGGAATTCTTATCTTTCCAGCCGTCTTACGAATTCACGATATACAACGATGATATCCATTGATGACCAGCCTATCGCATTCGGAAGTCTCAATTCCCTTTATGGAACAAGACCTGAAGTAGAGATCGATCATGAAGACAGATACTTTTCTTATGAAGGTGAAGCATACTTTAACGGCAGGGACGCACTGGTGAATGTTAACACACTGCTGCTGTCGCGGTCGGTCAATAAGCTTTATCTGGTCACTTACGATACCGAAGCGCTGGATAATATCAAACGTGTCGTCAGTCTCAGCTATCTGATCCTTATTTCAGCATCGTTGCTGCCTTTGATCATAATCTCCGTATCCACCCACAGATTTACCGTGCAGGTAAGGAGCCTGCGCGACGAGATGGGTAAAGCCAGCCGGGGTGAATACTCGAAAATGAAGGATGAGCTTTTGGGCAGCGAGGAACTCGCGGATGCATTTAAGGATCTTCAGAAAATGGTACATGACATACAGCGCATGGAAGCCGAACAGTACGAGGCACAGATCAGGGCACAGAATATAATGAACGATCAGCAGAAGATCGAATTCAAGATGCTTTCAAGCCAGATAAATCCCCATTTTCTCTACAATACGCTCGAAACTATCCGTATGAAGGCTCTTGCGGCGGGAGACACGGAGGTCGCGAACGCAACCAGGCTCCTCGGCAGATCAATGCGGTATGTGCTTGAAAATACAGGCACCAGGGACACAACTCTTCATAATGAGCTCGAGCATTTAAAGGTATACCTGCAGATACAGCAGCTGAGGTTCGGTGACAGGGTCAATTACGAAATAAGGATACAGGAAGGACTCAATGACGAAGGATATAAGATGCTGGGTCTCCTGCTTCAGCCGGTTGTCGAAAATGCAATAGTTCACGGCCTGGAGGCACGTGAAGCCGGCGGATTGGTTACGGTTGATGTGAAAACAGATAATGAAAGGCTTATTATCGATATTTCCGACAACGGCGACGGTATCGGCGAAAGCGAGCTTGCCGCACTCAGGGAAAGACTGAACAGCTATGAAGGTGAAGAACGTACCAACAGCATCGGTCTTTACAATGTCAACCGCAGGATAAAGCTGAGCTACGGCAGTGATTACGGAGTTACGATATCAAGCGTGAAGGGAAAGGGCACCAAGGTTTCCGTGATCATCCCTCAGATGGCCGCCGGGTGATACCACACTCTTTCCCCGGACATCCGTGGGCTGATCCCTGCCCGCCTCCCGGACCGTCACAGGTTGATCCCATGCCGCGTTTCCGGGACAGGTAGAATTTTTATGGTTTCTGATGTCAAATATTTATGGTTTTTTTATATTATTTCTTACGATAGACTGAATACCGTGCAGAGATCTCTGTACGGTATTTTGCTTCCGGAGGGAGCAGATAAAACAATGAGGAGGAGAAAAATGAAGAAAAGTTTTATGAAGTTCTTGGCCATTTTCATGGCAGCAGCGTTGGTCATAGCATCGGGCAGCAAAATACCCGTAAGGGCCGAAGCTGCGGAATGTGCTTACATTGACGGCCAGACACCCAGCTATTCTTATACGGTGGGCTCAGATGTAAATGTTATTACAGCAAATATCACGTTTTCACCGGCTGACGGTGATGCATTCTCACTGAATGACTGGTGCGGTTACGGGGTAACCGTAAATCATGTTGACGGCAGTAAATCCTATTATCAGTTCGGCGGCGCACAGGTAAGCTGGGGCTGGGATGCCGACGGTGATGAAAAGGAAGATTCTTACGGAGTTAACGGCGGAACCTGGCTCGGAAATGCAGATACCGAGACACTTACCGCAACTTTGGGAATTCCCGCAGAGCAGGGCGCTGTAGTTGATTTTATCGTTACTTCATGGGATTCATATGCAGGAAAACAGTTTACCGTAGATATCACCGAGGGCGGTAACGCTACAGTGAGCGGCGGAGTTGCATATGTTGACGGACAGACTCCCGGTTCGACCTATACGGTTGCAAGCGATTGCAATTCGGTACTTGTAGACGTTGAGTATCTTGCGGCGGACGGTGATGCATTCAGCTATAATGACTGGTGTGCAAACGGTGTTGCGGTCACACATCCGGACGGCAGCAAGTCCTACTATCAGTGGGGCGGAGCACAGGTTAGCTGGGGCTGGGACGCAGACGGCGACGGTAACGAAGACGTAAGCGACGGTGTCAACGGCAAGAACTGGGCAGGTACGATCGATTCCACAACTCTTCGCGGAACTCTGATGGTTCCGGCAGGACAGGGCGATGTTCTTGATATCATCGCACTTGGCTGGGATTCCTATGCAGGCACACAGTTTGTTATCAGACATTATACCGAGAGCGGTGTCGTTGTCGGTGAAGTTTCGGAAGCAACATTAAGCATCAATAACGGTGACTGGTCCGATACCGGCGCTGTTATCGCAACAGCTCCCGTTAAGGGCAACGGTTCATATTTAGTTTCGGCAGAGCTTCCCGCACCTCTTGGCAGCGGACAGTTCGAATGTCTTACTCTCCCTAACGGTGAGGTTATTTTCGGAACAACCTATACAGTAACTATCGATAAGATCTTCATTAACGGTGAAGAGATCGCACTGCAGGGTACTTCCTATACCTGCTCGGCAGACGGAGGAGCAGTCGATACACGTGTAAATATTTACAATGAATGGAACAATCCCGATTTTGAAAGTGTAAACGGCAAGGGTTATGTAGACAACCGTACAGCGGGCGATGCTTCGACAGCTACCGCAAGGCTTATCACACCCGAGCAGGTTGCTGCGCTTCAGACGATCGATGTATACTTTACGGTTGCAGGTGCATTTGAGAATCTTCAGGGTGCAAATGAGCCCGCAGGTTCAAATGCAGGCCCCGTAGATCTTGACGGAACCTACAACGCATATCTCTGCTTCCAGACACCCACATATTCATTCCGTAACAACTTTGATGAGCCCAGCTACGGTCGCGGAGTCATCGCAGACGACGGAACAGAGTACTTTATGCAGGTAACCGGCTGGGATGCCGATGATAACGCGATCACCAGAGCCGGTGAATTTAAGGATGCAATTATAGCAGGTAACGGAACCTATACTGTTTCAGTTGACGGACTTGATCTTAAAGGCGATTTTGATTCTCAGGATCACATGAACATGATCATGCTCTCGACAGATATTCCCAATACCGAAGAGATCGTTATCAGCGACATCAGCCTTAAGGTAGACGGAAAGACCGTTGCGCTCGGTGAGGATTCCCAGAAGCTCAACAAGGAAAGCGTAAATTATATGCAGATCCAGCTTGAGAGCACCTACAGCAAGGGTGACAATGCTCAGATCGGCGCATATAATGTTCCGATGACCTCGATGGAGATCACCTTTACCGTAAGCGGATTTAATTACGATAAGGCGCCTGAGGCACCTGCTGAAGCGGCAACCGATGATACTGCCAAATCAGAAACCACAGAAGCCGCTCCCACACAGGCACCCACAGAGGCTCCGAAGGCAGCCGAGACAACACCCGCAGCACCGGCACAGACTACCGGAGATGACACGACAACCGAAAAGAAGAGCAATGTCGGTCTTATCGTAGGTATCTGCATCGGCGCTGTGGCACTGGCAGGTGTAGGTGTTTTCGTTGCAACACGTAAGAAGAAATAATAACTGATATGTAATGATTACAGAGGGCTGTCGCACTGACGAAGGATCCGTCAATGAATCGAAATGTTTCGTTCGTGCGGCAGCCTCTTTGAGGAGATTCCGATGGCAAAAAAGATAGAAGTCAGCAACGGCTGGACCGACAAGATCTATTATGTTACAAGGATCAGTCTGCTGTTTGCGTTTATCCTGGTCTTTTTCAGTGAGTTCAATCCGGTCAGGATCATGACGCAGATGAACAAGAATCTGTCGCTCTTAACCACTGCGCTGTCCTATGACAGGATAGTCGTAAACATCAAATATGAGATCAATCACAATTATATCTACAAAAGTGATATCTACAGTCTGATGATCGCGGCGGCTCTTATGGTTGCGGGAGTGATCATCCTGTCTGTTGCAGCCTGCATGTCGCTCGGTAACCTGAAGATGAAGCGCATTTCGAATTTTATCACCTTCGGCGGCGCGGGAGTGATACTCGGCGGCTTTTTCCAGACTGTTTCGACTTACAACCTGTATAAAGCCGTGGATCTCGAGATCGCCGAAAAAGTCGGGTTCAATATGGCTGCGGACAAACTGCCGGTTGTGCTGTATCTTATGCTTGGATTTGCGATCCTGCAGCTGATATGTTCGCTGGTGCTTATTATTGCACAGCCGCGCTCCGTGTGTGGTGAGAAATGCGAGATGGCCACAAGCTATAAGCTTTTCATCATGTTCCTGCCTTTTATCGTGCTGTCATTCATATTTGCCTACCTGCCTCTTTACGGCTGGAGATACGCATTCTTTGATTATAAATCCGGTCCCGGAACCCTGACGATGAATGATTTCGTAGGTCTGAAATGGTTCAGGAGTCTCGTGGACAATGCGATGACACGCGCGGACATCGTGCGCGTCATGAAAAACACTCTGATCATGAGCGGTCTTGGAATTGCCACAAGCTGGCTTGCGATGGCCTTTGCGATCTTTCTTTCGGAGATCAAGAACGGAGTCTTCAGACGACTCGTGCAGGTATTTACGACTATCCCCAACTTTATAAGCTGGGTTCTGGTGTATGCGATAGCATTTGCGATATTCTCAAATGAAGGCTTTGTAAACAATATAATGACCAGAATAACCGGAGTTGTGCATAGCAGGCTGTATCTGCAGGAAGATTCGATGCTTTATCTGAAAATGCTCTTATGGGGCATCTGGAAGGGCATCGGATGGAGTGCGATCATCTATATCGCAGGCATTTCCGGTATAGACCAGCAGCTCTATGAGGCTGCGACCGTTGACGGCGCGGGACGTTTCCAGAAAATGTGGCACGTAACGCTTCCGGGGCTTCTGCCTACCTATTCGGTCATGCTGCTGATGGCTGTTGCGGGAATCTTGAGCAACGGTATGGATCAGTATCTGGTATTTTCAAATGCCAATACAAAACAGACTCTTGAAGTGCTCGATCTCTATGTATATACACTCGGTATAGGAGCAGGCAAGATCCCGCTTTCGACTGTTATAGGCATGCTGAAAACGCTCGTCAGCGTAACGCTTTTGTTCATGGCTAACGGTATTTCCAAACTGATCCGTGGCGAGAGCATAATATAAAGGGAAGGAGGAAGAACCGTTATGGCTATGACAAAACAGGAAAAAATTGATAGAAAAGCCGAAAAGGCGTATTATCGTAAACATAAGGATCATATCAGGCTGCAGGGTAAGGATATCGCGTTTTATATAGTCGATTATCTGGTATTTGGATTGTTTGCCCTGATCTGCTTCTTCCCGTTTTACTATCTTTTCATTAACACGGTCTCTAACAGTGAGATGGTTGCCCGCGGTGCTGTCAACTTTTATCCGATCGGGTTCACGCTGAGAAACTATAAGGATATGCTCGCGCTCGGTGATCTGGGCCGTGCATTCCTGGTAACCATATCGCGTACGGTCATCGGTACCGTGCTGATGGTCATGGCATCGGCATTCTGCGGATACCTCGTGACGAAGAAGGAAATGTGGAACAGGAAATTCTGGTACAGATTTCTTGTTATCACAATGTATTTCAACGCGGGTCTGATCCCGGGTTATACGAATATGCTGATGCTGGGACTTACTGACAATTATCTGGGCTATATAATCCCTGCGATCGTAGCACCCTACAATATCATACTGGTAAAGACCTATATCGAATCGATCCCTGCTGAACTCGAGGAGAGCGCATTCATCGACGGGGCGGGCTATATGGTGATCTTCCGCCAACTGATCCTGCCTCTTTCCAAGCCGATACTTGCAACTATTGCTATCTTCGGTGCGGTAGGACACTGGAATTCGTTTATGGATTCAGTGATAAATATGCAGAATTCACCGAATCTGCATACACTTCAG
>JAGCZE010000101.1 GCA_017960415.1 Lachnospiraceae bacterium | reverse complement strand
GCCATACGGAATCCGCGGAATAAGCAAAGCCTTTGCGCGCCTGTCTTGCGGCATACAGCTTGACAAGCTCTTCCGCAATCTCTTTGACCGCTCCTTTGACTTTGGCTGTCGTATTGCGCCAGTTGGGCGAATCAAGTTTGTTGATCTTCGGCTTGCTGCCCTCGGGACCGCTGTATTTCTGGAGCAGATCCATTGCCGCAGCATGAACGTAGAGCGTACCGCCGGCCGCGTACTCTATCTTGACGTAATCCTTGATCACGTTGGAGACCTCGAGCTTCTCCATACCGCGGTAGATACCGATGCCGTAGCTCTCATGAACCACATAGTCACCGTTTTCCAGCTGTCCGAGATCAAATGAACTCGACGAATGTGCCTTCTTCTTTCTTTCCTTCTTCTGCCTGCCGAATATATCGGTTTCGCAGATCATCGCATATTTTATCAGCGGATATTCAAAGCCTCTCGACAGCGATCCCGAAGCCACCAGAACCTCTCCGGGCTGGATGGCGCGTTCCTTATCCTGTGTCACAAATGCCGTTATCTCCTGCTCGCGCAGGTCCTCCGCAAGTCTTGCCGCACGGGATGCCGAAGAAGTAAGGAGTACCACCTTGTAACCCTTCTTCTTCATATTCTTGAGTTCATCCGTAAGCCGCGTGAAATCACCGTTGTAGGAGCTAACGGCACGGGCGTCGATAGAAGCCTGGGCGGCCGCTTTGATCTCCGCGAACTTATATTCCATCGTGCTGAGCATGACAAGCCGCTTCGAAGCTAATTTGCCAAAAAGCTTTTTATAGCCTGTTACCGCATTCATCTGGCCCGGAAGGATGTATCCCTTCTCCAGCCTGCCTTTCATGCTCTCTTCAAATTCAAGGCTCACCGCTTCCGCTCCCTCAAGAGTCCTTGCCGGCTCATCGAGGAAGATCAGCGAGTCATCATCTGTGAAATAATCTATGAAGCTGACCGTATCCTTCGTAAAATAATCCACATAACTGTCGAGATTGACCGCACTTCGCATAAACTCAAGATTTTCCTTAAATTCCGCTATGCTCCTGCGGATACGCGCAGCCTCCTCGGTCTTCATGGATTTGCGAAGATACTCGTACTGCTTGTTTGCCTCTTTTTCAATTGCTTCAAGACCCTTTTCCATGGTCCTGTCGTCAAATACATACTCGAATGCCGGATAAATGCTGAAGCCTTCCGCATTGGCTATGGACCTCTGGCTCACGGGATCGAAGACCTTGATAATGTCGATCTCATCGCCCCACATCTCTATACGGAAAGGGTTCTCCTCCGCAACGGGATAGATATCTATGATACCGCCCCTGATGGCAAATTCGCCGGGCTGGGTTGTTTCGTCGACTCTGCCGTAACCGATGGAGACCAGGCGCGATGCCAGTTCATCCATGTCAATGACCGTATCGCTGTCGATGGTGATCACCTTTTCCCTGATTTTTTCAGGCGCCATGATCTTGTCCATACAGGCTTCAAAGCATGTAAATACTGTAGCTTCCCCGCCCTCGAGCAGCTTTCTGATACATTTCTGCCGTTCAACAACGATGGCACTGCCGTGCACATCGGCATTGTAGAAAATAATATCCTTGGCCGGATAGAACAGAGCATTCCTGTCATACAGCAGATAATCCGAAAAAAGCTCCCTGGCCTTTAGTTCGTTGGGCGCAACAATAAGCCGCGTTTTTGCTGGAAGCGCGGCTATCATATTGCCTTTCTGGGAATCGGTACAGCCGGTGACCCTGACGGGCACCTTCCCGGCCTTGATATGATCCCTGATATCATTTACCTGGCTGTATTCATTTAATGGTTGAATGTAGGAATTCATAGATCTCCTGCTTACTTATTTATCGGAATTGTTTTCGGTCATCCTGTTGTATTTCCATTCCGATCTTTGGAAAACGGATCCGGCAGTTGTCAATCCTGTTTTGAGAGATTTCCACCTGTGACCTGACTTTTACTGTCAGTATTTTCTTTCTGCGGTTTATCTGCGGAAGTTTCACCTGTAACCTTACTGTTGCCGTCTTTACTCTGTTTCTGCGGTTTATCGGCACCCAGTTTGCGGTTGAATTCTCCCATGGCCGCCTCAAGTCCGTCGGAAATAATTCTTTCCACGGCTAAAGCCGCCCTGTCTATCGCTTCACGGATCAGCGGTTCATCCTCCCGGGCAAACCTTGATAGCACGTAATCCGCAAGATCCCATTCCGCGGGCTTCTCACCGACTCCGACCTTCACCCTGTCAAATTCTTCGCTTCCGAGATGAGCGATGATGCTCTTTATCCCGTTATGTCCGCCTGCACTTCCCTTCGGTCTGAGCCTCAGCTGGCCCAGTGCCAGGCTTATATCGTCATAAATAACGATGATATCCTTATTGGTGAGCTTGAAGAAATCACATATCTCCCTGACACATTCACCGCTGTTGTTCATATAGGTCTGCGGCTGTATGAGTATCACCTTCTCACCGTTATACCAGCCAAAACCGCACAATCCCTTAAACTTCTTTGTATCAAGCGGGATCTTCCATTTGTCCGAAAGGCGTGTGACCGTATCGAAGCCCATATTATGCCTGGTTCCCGCATATTTCGGGCCGTAGTTGCCCAATCCGAATATTGCTTTCATTTTTTCAAAACTAATCCTTATTTCATATAAAACGGTAACTGCTCAGAACCGCATTTTACCCGTCTTCTTATCTTAACTCTGCCGGCTGTGCCATCCTGTAGAGCTCTCCGTTCTCAGTTTCCACGCCTCTGGCTTTGAAAAGCTTGCTGACAGTAGTCAACTGATACCCGTGATCTATCAGCCAGGGAATGATGCGCTCGGCGGCTTCAGCCGTTGATTCGTACAGGTCATGCATCAGAATGACATAACCGTCCCTGGCATCCTGTTGTATCTGTGCTACGATCGAATCGGCATCCCTGGTCTTCCAGTCAAGGGAATCCACCGACCAGTTGAACATCGGTCTGTTCACGATGGATTTGACTGTGCTGTTAAGCGCTCCGTAAGGCGGGCGCACAATGATCTTTCCCACCGGAACGATGGTATTAAGGAGGTCTTCGTTGTCAAATACCTCTGATCTTATCTCTTTTTCCTTTATCTTACTCAGGTTCTTATGATTGCTCGTATGATTGCCGATCTCCATCCCGGCATCATATACCAGCCGTACCGTATCCTTGAAAGCGCTGATATTATAGCCGACCATGAAAAATGTCGCTTCAACATGGTTGGCCTGCAGAGCCGCTACTATCCTGTCGGTAAAGCTGCTGGGCCCGTCATCAAAGCTGAGGGCTATGATCGGTTTTTCGGGATCGAGCCCAAGAGAATAATCATATTTTTCATATCCGTGTCCGGTATCGGAGCTTCCGTTGTCCGCTGTAGCATCCGTACCGGAGGTACCGTTGTTCGCTGTTCCATCCGCACCGGTGCCACCGTTATCTGCCGTTCCTTCTGTCCCGGCGCCGCTGTTATCCGCTGTGCCAATCGTACCGGAACTGCCGTTATCTGTTGTTTCGTTTGTTCCCGATGTCACATTTCCGGCATCTGATGCACTGTTCGCCTTTGTCTCATTATCGCCCGTCTGAGCTGCACCGTTCGATCCTGCCTGACCGTTTT
>JAGCZE010000100.1 GCA_017960415.1 Lachnospiraceae bacterium | reverse complement strand
GCTGTTTATAGGGTTTTTGGTTACCAGGTTCAATCAGCGCAACTACAAGGAAAAACAAAAGAACGATGTCCGAATTATCCTTCAGTCCATGAATACTTTCATCAGTTTCATAGATGCAAAAGATCCTTACACAAGGGGCCATTCAAGGCGAGTTGCCATGTATGCCGCCGAGATATCCAAGAGAATGGGATTGTCGGATGATGAAGTTCAGAACATTTATTATGCGGGGCTTTTACACGATGCAGGTAAGATCTCGGTTCCCGATGCGGTGCTGAATAAACCCGGCAAGCTCACGGATGAGGAGAGGAAGATCATCCAGAGCCATACAGTTGCCGGCGGCAAGATGCTAAAGCAATTGTCCTCCATTAAAGGCATCCGAGAGACTGCTTTATATCACCATGAGAGATATGATGGAAAAGGCTATCCTGAAGGGCTTAAGGGCGAAAAAATTCCACTTTATGCAAGGATTGTCGGTGTTGCGGACGCCTATGATGCCATGTCCAGTAACAGAGTCTACAGAAGACATCTTAGCAAAGATGAGATAATCGATGAGATCCAGAATGGATCCGGAACCCACTTTGATCCGGATATCCTGGTTTATATGGTGGATATGATCAACGACGGATATGTAAATGTCGTTAAGATGGAAACAGCTGAGAATGAGGAAGGATCGGATGATTTCCATTTGAGAGAAGAAGATCTTCCCGGTGTATACATGGGATACTAAGAAATACGGCCTTTTGGCCTTTTTAAGGACCATCCTTAAGGGCCATTAAACTGGTACCCAGATGATGGACTTCGACATGACAGTTGAGGCACCCGTCATCTGGGTGCTTTTTATTTTACGGTCATGGAGGTACTGTCATGTGGTTTAGGCTTGATGTAAACGAACTCTCTCGTAATCCAAAGGTTTATAAAGTTGATGAAAGGAAGATCGTATTGAAGACAGATTTTCGGATCGAGCTATATAAACTGTGGCGAAGCGGTGATCCGGAGAGCATTCAGCGAGTTTTGAATGAAAATGATCTCGGTGTTGACAAGACAGGAACAGACTTTTTGGAAACTCTGATCAGTTCGTTTAAGAGCGGAGGATATCCTGTTTATAAAAACGGCGAACTGGAACTGATAACGGGATTTCAGGAAGATAACCCACTGATACTTTCAGGCAAGTTTAGGCGTGAAGGTGGAAAACGCCAGGGGCTTGTGATTGATGCTGGTTTTGAACAGTGGCTTTTTGAAAGGTTTCCGGAGATGTCGGTTGAAGATGGGATCAAAGCTGCCGGCCTTGATCCGATAGATGTCGGATACAACCGGATCCGTAAACTGAGCATTTCTTTTGAAGAGAAGGTACAGAGGCTCTGTAAGAATACAGGAGAGGCGATTCTTGATGATTGGGAATCAAATGCAGAAAACAGCGATAACCGTCCTGAGAAAGAAAAGAATCCGTATATTTCAGACATCAGCAATGACCTGATCTTACTTAGCGATGCTTTCTATAATGAGGCATATCTTCTTACATCAATAGAAACAGATAAGCTGTTTATAGCATATGAGCTTGAGCCGGGCTGGTTTACAAACCGCAACCGTATAGTGATCCAATCGAAACTTGCAAGGTGGGAAGCCATGGAATTAACCGAAGCACCCTGGTCGGAACAGATCCTGCGGATACAGCGAAACCGGTACTACCTGCTCTGCATGGCTGTTGCAAAGGGATTCGAAACCATAAGAGAAGTTGTGCCGTTTCTCTCAATCGAAAAAAGGAGAATGCTTGCCTGCTGGATAAATGAACTCCCGACCGATCCGTGTGGATTCTATACAGTCAAACGTATCCTTGAAAAGTGCGGGATGTCAAAAAGTGTTTATTATGAACTCCTAAACAATGAAGACTACGGGATGAGTCTGAAGAAAAAAGAAATACAGGACGATGAAGATGCTGGGGTTGTATGGCAGGTTCTTGAGTATAAAGGTTTTGCCAAAGGCATCCGGCAGATATATATGCTGATGCCTCATGTCACAGGCAAGCAGTTCAGTATTCACAGGATTCGGCGCCTGATGAAAAAGTATGGAATGGAAACGAACATCCGCCGCCCTAGTAAAAACAGGAAAGCTATGAAGGAACTGATCGAAAGGAACCGGAAGTCGAACCTGTTGTTGCGTCGGTTCCGCCTGCACAGGCCAAATGAAGTCAGACTCACCGATGTCACATATCTTGATTATGGAGACGAAAAGCGGGCATACGGTTCCGCTTCTATCGACCCCGCGACAGGAAGGCTTATCTGTTTTGTTATCAGTAAAAACAATGACCTCCAGCTGGCTCTTGATACACTGGATGAGATGGATAAATATCCTGCTAAAAGAGGCGCTATCTTCCACTCGGATCAAGGGATACTGTACATGACGGATGACTTTCAGGCTGCGGTAGTGGAACGGGAACTGGATCAGTCCATGTCCAGACGCGGCAACTGCTGGGATAATGCTCCGCAAGAGGCTTTCTTTGGGCACTTCAAGGATGAGAGCGGATATGAAAAGTGCCGGACGTTGAAAGAATTGAGAGACACGGTAAAGAGGTATGCAGTATACTACAACGAGGAAAGAAAGATTTGGGAACGAGGCAGG
Source organism: Lachnospiraceae bacterium (assembly GCA_017960415.1). Next base: position 3,106 of record JAGCZE010000100.1, on the reverse strand, counting down.
ATGACTCCTGTGGAGTACGAGGCGTGGCTGGGTGCCATGTCAGAGTCTGAATTCCAGACATATCTTGAAGCCGAAGAAGAAAAGTATAAAAAGGCAAAAGAAGAATCGGCAAAGAAAGCGATCAAAAGAGCCAGAGAATACCGTGAGGATACACTGGCTGCATTGGAGGAGAGAAATGAAACTGGTAAAGCGTGAAGAAAAGTATAAATACCCCGATGGAACAGACAGGCCGGATGACAGGATCATCCCGTTTCTGGACAACCCGTTTGTGGTTGGGTTTAAGGAGGACAGGCTGTTTTATTCCAAGGATTTCGATGTGGCGATGTATAAGAAGATCCATGATGAAGGGATGACTTATGTTGAGGCGTATAATGCGTTAGGTTTCGATACGAACGTCCTGGGTGAGAACCGGGCGAATGCAGCCGGCAAACGCATAATGGAGAAAGCGAGGGATCATAAGCTGTTCACTATAGATGAGAGCAGCTATGACGGTTCCGTACCTATGGAGGAGATGGGAAAGCTGTCCCCGGAGGAAGAGCGGGCCTACCTTAAGGCGCGGAATCATTACCTTGAAGAGATGCTTGTGACGCAAAAAAAAATGGAGTCCGACTTGGCGGAGTTTATTACATCCTGGAAGAAAGAGAATTAAAGGCGGATAAGTTCCGCATGGTGGATTCTTTTCTGGAGAAGCAGAAACGGCTGGAGAATGGCTATACTGCCACGCAGTGTTTCAAGATGTTCGGCGTATCCGATTCCGGTTACTACGCATGGAAAGCAAGGCGGCTTGACAGAGACGGAAAACAGGCTGAGAAACGCCGCATAAGAAATGACATCAAGGAAAAGATGCGGCAGATCGTGATTGCCAGAAATGGGGTCATCCCGGGAAAGCGCACTTTCCGTGCAGAGCTTTTCAGGCGTTATGGACTGACAGTAAATGTAAAGCGTATAGCTTCCCTGATGAAGGAGATGCATCTGGTGGCGCAGCGTCCGCATAAGGATGCATACAAGCACCAGGCATCGCATAATCATGTCTGCGCCGCTCCGGCAAACGAGGTGGAACAAGATTTCTTTATCGGCCCCAGACGTGTGATACTGACAGATATCACTTATCTTTACTATGGTTCTTATAGGGACACCTTCTATCTATGCGTGTTCAGGGATGCATACACGAGAGAAAACCTGGGCTGGGATATCGGTCTTAACATGACGGCAGATCTTGTAAAAAAAGCTTATGATCACATGCTGGAAGAGCACGGAGATGAATTAAACCGTAAGGCCTCTGTATATATCCATTCTGATCAGGGGAGCCAGTATCTTTCCACGACATTTAAAGAACTTCTGGAGGATGACGGCTTCATCCAGTCTGTGTCCGCCCGCGGGAATTCACAGGATAATGCGCCTATGGAAAGCTTCTTTGGCAGGCTTAAGACGGCTATCCTGGATATGGTTGCAAGATGCAGAACCTTTGAGGATGCAAAAACACTTGTATCCGGCTATATCAAAGCTTATAACACAGAGCATTATCAGTATGACCTGGCGGCACTTACACCTGAGGAGTTCTATCAGTATGCTACTACCGGAATCTATCCGCTGGACAGTTATTTCGGGGTTCCGGCAAGTGTGATGATGACAAACGGAGACCTGAAGAAGGTACGTCGCAGATATGCTGATGACGAGGCTAAGAAACGTCGCGAGACCGCAGCAAAGAAACGTGAAGGAAAGAGGCTGATCGATCCGCTGAGGATCATACGACGTGATCAGGCACTTATAGATCGTATTCTGAAAAAATGGGAAGAGTCTAAAGAGACAGCTACCACACAGATCCTTCATCTGAAGGGGATCCTTGAGAAAACAATGGAAGCCCTGAAGTTTATCATAAGGCTTCCGGCTGAGAAATATGAAGAGCTGAAGGATCCTCTTGCCTGGCGAAACTATGAACAGCTGGGATATGTTTTTGAAATGAATGAGCTATTTTGACACATCTACAGATGGTTTTGCTGATTAAGCTATGGAAAGTCATTACCGAGGATTAACGAATTTAAGTCTATTCATGTAGAACCGGATGGATTACAATGGCAACAGGATTGTTGTCGGCGGTCAAAGGCCTGGGAATTCGGACGACGAGGTTCCCTCACCCTCCGGGCAGCAATCCTTTTGAAAGAGAAATAACCGGGGTATGCGTGTATGCCGGTATAGTTTGTGTGGGAACATCACGGTTATCGATGCCGTCCGCCATCCTTGACAGGAACCCCATCGGGTGCTTGGGGGTAATTACCCCGACGGCGATGAACTCAGGAACAGCTCAGGTTTTCCAGCCGTCGCGAACGGGAAGTGTAGCACCCGATGAGAACCCTGTCAAGGACAAGCCCTGCGGGTGGCTGCATACAAGCCCCTCCGGCTCAGAATCTTGGAACAGCTCTGCCTGCAACCGTTACTGTCTGTCCATTGTCCGGGTGCTGTTTTCTTTGATTCTATAACTGTCTGCTCGGATTCCATTCCGGTTTACATCGATTCCATTCCTGTCTGCTCTGATTCCGGTAATGTTTTACCTGAGTCCATCCCTGTTTTCCTCCATTCCATCAGAGCCTTATTTCTGTCTAAAAAAAGTCCTTGACTTTTGAACCAGTGTACATTGATCTATAATAATCAACCTACGAGATCGAATGTCAATATAAATATATCGAAAAACGATATTTTTATATTGACATTCGATCTTTGTTGTATTAGATTGGACACATAAGGTAAATATTTTGGCCAATAAATTTACTATATGGAGGATCGTATGAAGTACAAAGCTCAGTGGAGCGAAATAAACAGTATCAGGATAACCAAGCTCTTTATTATCCTGGTTTTGATGGCATCGGTTGTGATGTGCATCTTAGGACCTAAGATAACAGAATATATTATGTTAAGGACATCACCGCTACTTCAGGGCGAGACCAGATTCTGGGTGATACTGATCGGAGGGTATCTGTGCGCGGTGGTTTTATTTATTTTTCTTATCATGATGTATGCACTTATCTTAAGGATCGAGGCAGGAGAGGTTTTCACCGAGAAGAATGTCAGAGCACTTCACAATATAAGCCTTCTGGTACTTATAGCATGT
>JAGCZE010000099.1 GCA_017960415.1 Lachnospiraceae bacterium | reverse complement strand
TGTAGTCTGGTTTATGTACGCTTTTTTATTATTCCAGCGAAGAAGACGGAATAATAAAAAACAGCGTGTATTTGCGGAATTGAAAAAGACATTAAAAAGAGGCTGCGCATCAGATGAAAAATCATCTAATGCGACAGCCCCGTGATGACTTTTCTGTTATTGGAATCATATGTTTTTGGCTGCTTCCTCATCTAAATTACCCACTTCAGTCGCTTCCTCATTTGAATTACCCACTTCGGTCGCTTCCTCATTTGAATTACCCACTTCGGCTGTTTCCCCATCTGAATTATCCGCTTCGGTCGTTTCTTCCTTCGGAAGGATTGCTTTTGAGGCCGTCCGGAGGATGAGCAGTGCGGCAAGAACGCTGAGTGCTTCGAAAACTACTGCGAATATGATCGCAAGAAGCTTTGAATTCGACTTGATAAGGTATACAAAGGGCAGCAGGATCACAGCGCATATGAACAGGGCGATGTAAACAATGATAGAATGACGCTGGAACGTGGTTCCCAGCTTTCTGCTGATCAGAACCGTCAGCCTTGTGACGAGCTGACCTGCGGCAAATGCAGCTCCCGCACACAGAACCACAAAAAGACGGGATGCATTGATCTTGGTGAAAAATATGACTATACCTGTGATAAAGGCTGTTATCACAAGATTGAATATCGATTTATTAATCAGATCCTGTTTGAGGGCTTTTATTAGTACCGATGAATCTGCAGTGGCTGCTTCCGCAGATTTCGGAGCTTGTTTTCTGCGGACCGGAGTACCGGAAAAAAGATAAAAATCCATGAAGCTTATGACGCCCATTCCGAGAACAGGACCGATGACAAGACCGAGCTGCCAGTATTTTTGGATAAAAAGATATGACAGGGCACATGTTGCAGCCAGCAGGATAGGCATGATGATCCTGCGCACTTTGCCTGCGTATTTAAAATATTCGGATTCGAACTTTATTTTCATGATAGTAATGCACTCCTTAGCAGATATTCCGATTTAAAGCTGACAGTGAAAAACGGTTTTCAACATAGCCGTTATTTTCCGTATTGATGAATTTCCACTCATGCTAATTTACACATAAAATAAGTGAAATGTCAATAATTAATGCTGATCGATTTTTTAACAGCGCCGGGAACAATAACGATGGACTATGATCATTAGCTATAAGCAATAACAATTATTCCCTGCAATAACACCTAAATATGCAACACCTAAATATCCTAAATTCTTCCTTGACCGGAAGTTTATATGTATAGTAAAATGTACGTGCGGAAAGGGGGATGATTACCAAGAAGATCAATATTAAACTTGTGGCAATCATTTTTCTGATGATCTTTTTCAGCATGGCAGGCCTGTCAAAATCTGCCAAAGCAAGCCCTTCGGGCTGGTCTTATATCAGTGTGGTAAGACATGCCGGCGGAGGCATTGACGATGTTGCTTATACAAACAGTGCGGAAGCCTTGGAAGGCAGTATTTTGTCAGGTTGCGGCGCTGTCGAGATGGATTTCATGTTTACTTCTGACGGAACACTGGTATGCGTCCATGACTGGGATGATATCGGGTTAAAGAAACAGCCGAAATTGAAGCAATTCCGAAAACTAAAGATCTACGGGAAATATACGACCATGACAGCCGAGGAAGCGCTGACCCGGATGGTGGCTGCCAAATGCTTTCTCATTATTGATACAAAAGAAAAAGACACGGTGAGTGTGTACAAGGAGATAGACAGGCTCCTTACGCAGATCGAGGGCGGAGAGGCGTTCAAGAAAAAGCTTGTTCCTCAAATATATGCGCATGAGGAATATGATCTGCTCAGTACGGTGTATCCTTATAAAAACTGGATATTTACCACATACAAGCTGAAATATAAAAAGAACAGTGAATTTAAAGAACTGGCTGCATTTTGTAAGGAAAAAGGAATTAAGACCGTTACGATCCCGAAAGAACGCGTAACAGAGAAAAGAGTGGAATATTTCACAAAGAAGAAGATCAGGGTCGCAACGCACACCGTCAACGGAGCCGAGGAATGGGAGCGGATGACGGATATGGGCGTTAGCATTATTTATACCGATTTCGGCAAATAAGAAAACAAACCCGCAGACGATTGGCACGATGAAGGTGCGGAGCGTTGGCGGGTTATTTTTATGATATCCATGGAGGTCAACAGGAGTGAAGGAAGGTATCGACATCGGAAAAAGGCTGAAAGAACTGGCCATGAGAGCAGAAAAAACGGGACTTCCGGTTTTTACGGATTTCCTGAACATGCATGAATTGTCGGTATTTTCAGGGCTCTCGGGTGCTCCTGAGTTTCGGGGAGCTGTTGTGTTCGGCGGGTGTGACGGATGCGAACGCTGCATGATACGGTTCGGTGAGGGCGAAGGTGGATTCCCAATAAGTATCATCAGAATATCGCCTGTGCAGGCCAAATTCGCGGATGATCTGACGCATCGGGATTTCCTCGGTTCGGTAATGGGGCTCGGGATAGAGCGCGAGAAGACAGGTGATATCATCATTTCCGACAATACTGCGTATATGTTTGTGCACAGCGATATTGCCCAATTTATTGTTGACAGTTTGGAATATGTGCGTCATACTCATGTACGCGCCGAATACTGCAATTCGCTTCCCGAAGCTGCGAAACCGAGGCTTGAGAAGCGTCAGGTGATCATCAGCAGCAACCGTATCGACGCGATCATCTCGAAACTGTACAATCTTTCAAGGGAACAGAGCCTGAAGGCGGTTACGGAAGGTAAAGTATTCGTCAACGGTGCGGAGATCTCGTCAAACTCCAAGGCTCTGAAAGAAGGGGATGTGGTTTCGGTCAGGGGCTTCGGCAAATGGATATTCCGCGGCGAGTCCGGCAAAACCCGTAAAGACCGGCTGTATGTTGAGGTTGAAGTGTATTGCTAAGGCCAAAGAAAAGTATTTATGATAAAGCTATGAGTTTGAGGCATATTGTTGAGGCCAATGAAAAGTATTGAGGTTG
>JAGCZE010000098.1 GCA_017960415.1 Lachnospiraceae bacterium | reverse complement strand
ATTCACAAAAAGGGGATCGGAAGCAAGCTGCTTGATGCAGCCGAAAGCGAAGCGGCGAAGATCTAGGACAAGGTATTCCTTGCCGTCGGCCTTCATAACGGCTACGGACCCGCACAGCGCATCTATGTAAAGAGAGGGTATATTCCCGACGGAAGCGGTGTCTGGTATCAGAATAAAAACCTGGACCAGTATGCTCCCTGTGTGAACGATGACGATCTTTTATTATTCCTTTCAAAGGATCTGAAATAGATCAGCTGGTCCTTCTGCAGACCAGGATATCTCCGGACTTTAATATAATATTTCTTGTAGGGATCGCATTGACACCGTCACGTATCAGTATGAGGATGTCAGTGCTTTCTTTTTCTTCGACGTATCCGATGTTCTTGTTGACGTACGGAGTGTCGGGAGCCACGGTGATAGTGATGAGTCCGGCTCTTTCTTCGCCCTTGGCCTGATTTCTTCTGATGGCAGTGTACTTTTCAACGAAGCCCGCGGAAATGATTCCGGTAGGTATCGCAACAACAGCCATCGCAAGGAAGTCAATGATGATGCCGATGACCTTTCCCATAAGGGTTACCGGCGCCATATCTCCGTATCCGACGATAAAGATCGTGGTTGCGGCCCACCACATTCCTGAAAGAGCGTTGGAAAATACATCGGGCTGGACTTCGTGCTCCACCGAATACATGCATATGCTGGAGGAGAGCATGAGTATCAGAATGATAAGTACCGATGACATTATCTGACTCAGCTTGTCCTTGAAAACGGAAAGAATAACGTGGAATGAATCGTATGTCGAATTGATCTTGAAGAGCCTTAGGATCCTTGCGACCCTGAGAAGCCTGAATACGACAAAGCCCGACAGATAGTAGAAGGGCAGTATCGTCAGCAGTTCGATCACACCGTCAAGCGATGATACGAATTTCCATACCGACACCGGTCTGGGATCTTCCGGGTACAGATAGTTTGCGGTGGCTATTCTTAAAACGTATTCGATCAGGAAAAAGACTATGCTCACAATGTCGATGACATTGAAAACTCCCGCCATAAATGAGAGCTGTTCGAAAGATTCGAGTATCAGCGACAGTATGTTCAGGATGACTATCGTAATGAGCAGGGCATCAAAAAGAAAACTCGGAATGTCAGAGCGGCTTCCGATCTGTATGATCTCAAATATCCTTTTTCCGAGATCGGTTTTCTGTTTGGAATTTTTATTTTTTCCCATAGTCATTACCGTGATCCGTTAAGTAAAAAAGCTTACGAAAACATTTTACGTTTAGTTGAAAAATATGTCAAAAAAATTGGATTATATATAGCTTCTTATGATATTATTTTCCTGATGTGTTTCAGATATATGTGGAATTTCCCCGGGGAGGAATGCAGATGTTTGCGTTACTTATTATAATCATTCTGCTTGCCGTTATTTGGACCCTGCTCAAGCTTCTTGCATTTACGATAAAGCTTCCGTTCAAGGTTCTCGGATTTATCTTCAGACAGCCGTTTGCGACTATATTCTGGCTGGTTGTGGCAGGCTATGTTGTATATTATTTTTTCATTCATTAATGTGAGGGAGATTAGAAATGCAGACACTTGATTTTGCAGAGATGTTAGAGCGGTATTTGGATGATCCTTATCAGTACCAGCTTATGAGCCAGGGATTCAGTTCCGTGATCAACCTTATTCAGTTCGTGATGAGAATCCTTATGATCATCGGAATGTGGCTTATGTTCGAAAAAGCCGGAGAGCACGGCTGGGGATCGATCATTCCTATTTACAGGGGATATCTTCTCTTTAAAACAGCCGGGATCAAGAACTGGTTCTGGGGAAGCTTTGTTGCAAGCCTTGTTTACGCAATATGCCTTATTGTTTCCATGGTCTATTTCTTTGTATATCTCATCGCCGGTATATTCGGACAGATGGACGATTTCACGGAAGGCGTTACGGGCTTGATGGGCATTTTGTTCGTGATAGGCTGTATAGCCGGTTTGATCTGCTTTATCATCAATATCTATCGCGGAATCAAGATGTCACAGGCATTTAACCTCAGCGGAGGCTGGGCAGTCGGAATCATTCTTCTTCCCTGGCTCTTCTATATGATAATGGGCTGCTCCAAGAACATCCATCACAGGAGATACCCTAACGGAGTTCCCAAACCCACACCCGGTGTTCAGCCCGGATATCAGCAGAATCCTTATGGGCAGAATCAGTATCAGCAGAACCCCTACGGACAGAATCAGTATCAGCAGAACCCCTACGGGCAGAATCAGTATCAGCAGAATCCCTACGGACAGAATCAGTATCAGCAGAATCCCGACGGACAGAATCAGTATCAGCAGAATCCCTATGCACAGAATACCGCTCAGGCGGATCAGTCAGCTCCTTTGAATCCTTATGCGAACAATCCTTACATGCAGAATCAGGCAGCTCAGGCACAGCCCTCACAGTCTGCACAGAGCCCTTATGCATCAACTCCGGACAGTTCGCAGAATCCTTATCAGAACCCTCCCAAGCAGGAGGTGTGGAACACCATTTACGACGAGAATAAGAATAATCTCTGATAAGGTCCGTATTATTTTAAAATATAGGCATTTTTTCTTGACAGAGCGACCTATTTTGGATATTATAGTCGTTGTCTGTTTTGTGTCCGTAGCTCAGCTGGATAGAGCAACGGCCTTCTAAGCCGTGGGTCGGGGGTTCGAATCCCTTCGGGCACGTTTATGGTGGGTGTAGCACAGTTGGTTAGCGCGTCAGATTGTGGTTCTGAAGGTCGAGGGTTCGAGTCCCTCTACCCACCCTAACGCCATACAGGCGTTTTTTTATGACCGCAGGCAATGCGTTCGAGCCGGCCGTAGGGCTATCGCCAAGCGGTAAGGCACAGGACTTTGACTCCTGCACTCGTGGGTTCGAATCCCGCTAGCCCTGTATCTGAGACACTAGCTCAGTCGGTAGAGCACTTGACTTTTAATCAAGTTGTCGAGGGTTCGATTCCCTCGTGTCTCACGATTGATAATTTATGGAAGCCTATTTAAGGCTTCCTTTTTTGTTGTCATGGGGAATTATACTTTTAGTATCTTATGTGCCGTGCGGGGGGCATATTATAATTCTATTCGGCAATACGTGGGGAATACGGGAGAATAACCGATCTGTCTCATATATAGCATTCTGATCATTTCCCGCATTTTTCCGTTTTAAAAATATGTCTGAGAGGGAAAAATTATGAAAAAGGTGTTGTCACTTGCAATTACCGGGATCATGGTACTTGGTCTTACCGCTTGCGGGGTCGGAGGAGCCGATGTGGTTCCCATTCCCGATGATGATTACACTGATACCGTTGAAATGGATCTCTATGATCTGGTTGAGGGAAGCTGGGTTGCAGAAACCCAACTTGCCACCATCGGATATGACTTTTATGATGACGCAACCTATTTCTTCTGGTCGGACGGCGGACGTCAGGAGAACGGAACATATTCTTTTGACGGAGAGAGCGTATGGGCAACGTCCGATGAAGATGAGCTGACAATTCTGTCTTATACGGGAGATGCGCTTGTTGCTGAGGATGGTACCGAATTTTACAGAGCAGCCGAAGGCGAAGCCGGCTCCGGCACTTCTGCCAGTGAAGGCGGATACGGAACGGATTCCGATCTTCTGAGTCCCTTTGTCGGCTATTGGGAAGGAAATATGACCCCGCCCTCTGTGTGGTATCTGTTCACGTGGGACGGAGAATTTTATTGCAACAGGGATAACGGATATCTTGAAAGGGGAACATATGTAGCCAATGAAGCGGGTTATGCACAGCTTTCTTTCGAAGGCGGATACAGCGAAGAACTATTCTGCTTTGATACGGATTATATAGTCTATGATGTGACGGATGGTCTTTCCAGAACGAATTACTCCGATACCGTCGATCAGTGGATACTTGATGAGTTTGCCGTTTCAGAGCCTGTTTATAATGACGATGCGGATAACGAACTTAATGCCGAACTTGCCGGAGTATATGAAGGAGAATCGGGACCTTTTACCGTCACTTTTATCTTCTATGAAGACGGTACATATGAGTGGTATACCGACGGAGGCGCCGAGGAGCACGGATCATACTATTTTGACGGTGAGACGATCCTTACGACACCTAACGGAGGCGGCGCGATCGATGAATATACTTATGATGTTGTCAGCATATTCGATGAGTACGGAGACGAGTATGAATATATTGGAGCTCCCGATTGATCCGGGTTTGCTACAGGAGGTAAGGATCTGATGACGTAGAAGACTACGGCAACGGAATGGAATTTGAAAAGATCGGATAATTGATTCTATGGAAGAACTGAAAGATTTACATTATGACGCGTTTATAAGTTACAGACACAGCGAGCTTGACAGCTTTATCGCGGAGAATCTGCACAGAAAGCTGGAGAATTTTAAGCTCCCAAGATCAGTCATCCCCAAAATTAAAAGCGGCAAAACACGGATAGAGAGAGTTTTCAGGGATGTTGATGAGCTCCCTCTTTCCGAGGATCTTTCGGATCCCATCAGTAAGGCACTAAAAAATTCAGACTATCTTATCACCATATGCACACCCCGCTATCCCCAGTCGAGATGGTGCATGAAGGAGATAGAAGTCTTTCTGCAGACTCATACCAGAGACCACATTCTTGTGGTGCTTGCGGAGGACGAGCCTGTTAATTCTTTCCCCGAGATCCTTTGTTATAACGATGTAAAGATGACGGCCGAAAACGGAAAGACCGTGACCGTACGTCGTGAAGTCGAGCCCCTTGCGGCAGATACAAGGGGTGAGAATAAAAAGGAAATATTAAAGACCATGAATACTGCGGTGATCAAGATCTGCGCCGCAATATTCGGTCTTAATTATGATGAACTCAGACAGCGGCACCGCGAACAGAAGCTCCGCCGAATGGCGGCGGTATTCGGAAGTATCGGTGCGGCTGTTCTTGCTTTTGCGATATTTGCAACGATCGCACTTATCAAGATCAGCAAACAGAATATAACAATAAAGAATAATCTTGCTGTATCAATGGCAAATGTTTCCGGGCAGCTTCTCGAAGACGGAAGAAGGCTTGATGCCCTATATGCGGTAAGAAGCGTTCTTTCGGAGGAGGGGGATTACAACAGCACGGCTCTGAGTGCACTGTATCAGGCATCGGGAGTATATGATGTATCGAGAGCATATTCACCTGCGGCCGATTATGATGCGGCAGCCTGGTTATATGATTTTAAGGTCTCATATGACAAGAAATATATCCTTTTAAACGATGCGGTATCATTCTATGTATATGATATCGATACCGAGGAACTTATTCTGACCGGGAAGATAGATGTTCTTTCCGATGTGGCTTTTTGCGGCAATGAAGGACTTCTTGTAAGCGATGAAGAAGGAACCCGGTATTAT
>JAGCZE010000097.1 GCA_017960415.1 Lachnospiraceae bacterium | reverse complement strand
TCTGAAGAATTCAATGATCTCGGGCATAGTATCTTCGGGTGAAAGGGAAGGTATCGTCTTGGTCTTTACGATCCTGCCGTTTTCATCGCCGACGGCACATACCATTTTGGTTCCGCCGCATTCCAAACCTCCAAGTAACATCCTCTTCTCCTGTTCTATTCCCCATGAGTTTTTGCCGGACGTCCGGGCGATTTATAAAAACGCCGTACGTCCGAAATACACCTAGAATATAATAAACCATTTGCAAAAAGAATACAAGTACAATACAATAAAAATGAGAAGTTAAGCACACAGACGGAATGTAAATTCCGACCATCAAACACAGCAGACAGCTTTGTATCAGCAGAGGATATTTATTCATGAAGATCACCGGTATAATCGCCGAATTCAATCCGTTCCATAACGGTCACGCGTCCATAATAGATGCAGTCAAAAAAACTGCAGGTGCCGATTACTGCGTTGTCGTCATGAGCGGCGACTTTGTCCAGCGCGGTGAACCCGCGATCTGCGATAAATATCTGCGTACCCGCATGGCCCTGGCTTCCGGTGCCGATGCCGTTTTTGAGCTGCCTGTTATCTTCAGCTGTGCCAGTGCCGAACAATTTGCGTTCGGTGCGGTATCCCTTCTTGCGTCACTCGGATGTATCGACGATTTCTGTTTCGGAAGCGAATCCGGAGATATCACTCTCCTAATGGATATGGCACGCATCTTAAATGATGAGCCCGAAGAGTACCGGGATGCCATTTCTGAAGGCGTCAGATCGGGCTTTAGCTTCCCAACCGCCAGACAAAAAGCTCTCGAAGCTTATCTTGCCTCCTGCGGTAATGATACCGCTTCGCACAGATTATACGAAGCAGTCAAAGCAGGACAGATGTCATCTCCGAACAATATCCTCGGGATCGAATACTGTAAAGCTTATCTGAAACTGACTTCGCAGGGCATAACAGTGCCCTGTCCGGTTACGATCAAAAGGACCGGCTCTGAGTACAATTCTCCGGCTCCCGGTACCGATACCCAGGCTTCCGCATTTTCTGTCAGGGAAATGATCTCAAAAGGAAACACAGATGACATCGGTGCATATGTTCCTCCCACAGTCCATTCCCTGCTGATCGAAAATATGAACAAGACTTTTCCGATATATGCGGATGATTTTGACACGGTATTGTATTCAAAGCTGCTGGATCTGAAAACAGACATTTCCTCAGGTAAGATAAACGGCTTTCCCGGCATTCCTTCGGATATGCTGGGTACTATCTTAAAACAGGCGGATGAGCCTGTGTCCTTCTTTGAAGTGATTGAGCGTATCAAACATAAGAACTACACCTATACCTCTATCAGCCGCGCCCTGATATCGATCATACTAGGTATCGGTGAGGCTTCTGTATCCTACCGGGATAACGCTGCGGTATCTTATGCCCGTCTGCTCGGTATCAGGAAACAAAGCTCCGGCCTCATAAACATCATCAACAAATCCGCTTCATGTGAGATAATCAACAAGCTTGCCGATGCCGCTGCAACATGTGTCTTACTTGACTGCGATATCCGTGCCGCGCGGTTGTATAACCAGACCGTATATAAAAAATTTGGTACCCGCCTTGCCGACGAGTACCGAAAGACCATAGAACTTTATTGATTTAATAAAAATCCGATCGACCCATGTCACTTTACCTATAAAAAACTTATAAGCCATTCAATCCGTGTCGATCTTAAAAACAAAGTTGTCGAAATCGGCATATCCGCCGGTCTCCTTTGTACAATACGAATACAATCCGATACGGCATCCCATAAAATGATCGAGAGTATAACGCAGCTGATGCACATCACCTAATGACAGCCAGTCCGCTCCGTCAAAAGAATAGAAAAATGAAACCTTGTCTGAATTATCTATGAAGTTAAATTCAGATTTAAAATAAACGCTATCGCCGTTCATTTCTGCTTCTGCGACCACTTTTTCTTTCTTATCTCCGTCATTGATACACATGACGATTTTCTTTGAAAGAGACCCATCCTGAGTTTTCGAACACCTTATTCCTATGAGTCCGAACAGTCCCTGAAGCGCAACCAGACCTGCCGAATCACCGTCTTTCATACCTTCTGTACAAAGATGGACATTTGCGTTGCACTTCGGTCCGTAGGTACGCTGGGTAAGAGTATTTCTTGCCTGAAGTACACAGTCGGTAATATGCCCGTTCTCGAGTCTTAAGCAGCCTTTATGCTTCTTGAAAGACCACAGGGAATCATCAGGATTGTGATTCCACTGCCATTTGTTCGACAGAATATTTAAATCATGATTTAAACTATCGCTGCCACTCAGCATATAGTTTTCATTGAGAAGAATACTCTTCTTTTCAGCGTCCGGAGCATTTGTCCCATCCTGTTCGATCACATCTTCAAGATCAATATCGAAATTTTCGGGTACCTTTCCGTCGATTCCGAGTATCGGCCAATCATCGACAAATGTTACGGGAACCAGACAGGGGATCCTGCCTACCGCGCCGTGATCCTGGAACAACATGGCAACCCATCCCTTATCATCGGGCAGATCGATCAGACCTCCCTGAGCGACTCCGGCGTTATGGTAACCCATATCATCATCAAGCACTATCTTATGTTCTATCGGACCGTCAAATTTCTGCCATCTGTAGGCCACAACCCTGCG